>NZ_AMXG01000056.1:0-10012 GCF_000313235.1 Pseudomonas sp. PAMC 26793 | reverse complement strand
CTTGCCTTTGCTTTTAACACTCAAGCCGGCCGGGAGGCCGCTGTGCTCTTGCTTTTGATTTTGATCTGCAAGCCCCGTTAACCACGATGGCCGCAAGTAGGCACGGTGGAGCGGCCCGCGGAGGCGGGCCGGAGTGCGGGCATGCCGAGCCTAAGCGAGTCACCGAGTGGTGGGGCAAAGACCTTTTGGTTACTTTTGGCTGGGCCGGCATTCCGGGCGTTTGCCAAAAGTGACCCGCTGTAAGAGCGGAACCATAGGTGGCCGTTACCGAAGAAACGGATATGTACCCAAAACCAAACCCAACCTTAAGGATTCCGAACACTCAAAAGACTCATCAACCCCGCCAACGGAAAATCCCCCTCCAACTCCGCCAGACTCGCCGTACTCATAGCCTGCGGCTGCCGCAAATGCCCATGCTGCAAATAACTGATCAGCCCCCCCACAAACGGCTGATGGCTGACCAACAACACATCATCGTCATTATCGAGATGCTTGAGCACCTCCAGCGGATTACTCTCCGGCGTCAACCAAGGCACCGTGCGGATGTCAGGCTCAAACCCCAACGCCTCCCGCACCAACTGCGCCGTCTGCTGCGCCCGCACATACGGACTGGCAATAATCGCCCGCACAGGCTGCCCAATCAGATGCCCCGCACTGCGCAAAACCTCCTCACGCCCATGGGCCGTCAAATTGCGCTCAGCATCCGTGCGCGCATGCCCCTCGGCCTCACCGTGACGCAACACCCACACCTTCATAGCTTCGGCGCCTCATCACGCACAGGATGCGGCGCCGGCGGCACGCTGTGAGCAGCCTCACCTTCCGGTGCACGGGGCGTCGGCCAATCAGCAAACGGCCAAGGCTTCTGATCACTGTGAAAACTGCCAAACCGCCCAATCTGCGCCAAGAACTGACTCAGGCTGTCACCAAAATTCATCAGCCCAAGGTTCGGCGCGCCGTACACCAACCGGTAAACCAGTTGCACCACCACCAGCGCACCCAGCAGAAACTGCGCCACTTGCCACACCAGGGCAAACACCAGCATCCACAGCACACGCAGGCCAATGGATTCGTATTTGGGAGCTGCTTTCGGATCGTTCATGACGCGTTCCTCAGTTGAAACCACTGGTGGAAATAAAGTCGACATCGGTCTTCGGCTCGGCCCGCATCAGCAACTCGATGACTTGGTTCAAGGTGCGCCCTTCAAACAGGATCGCGTGCAAACCCGCGACCAGCGGCATATACACCCCGACCTCCTGGGCCTTCGCCTTCAGCACCTTCAGGGTGTTGACGCCTTCGGCCACTTCGCCCAAACGCGTCACGGCGTCTTCCAGGCTCAGGCCCTGGCCGAGGGCGAAACCGACCTGATAGTTGCGGCTTTTCGGTGACGAGCAGGTGACGATCAGGTCGCCCACACCCGCCAGGCCAAGGAAGGTCATCGGGTTGGCGCCCTGGTTGACCGCAAAGCGCGTCATCTCGGCCAAGGCACGGGTGATCAGCATACTCTTGGTGTTTTCGCCCATGCCCAGCGCAACCGCCATGCCGGCGATGATCGCGTAGACGTTTTTCAACGCCCCGCCCAGTTCGACGCCGAAGCGATCGGCACTCGCGTAAACGCGGAAGGTGCGACCGTGCAGCACTGCCTGCACCCGCTCGCAGAGTTCTTCGTCTTCACTGGCAATCACGGTGGCGGTCAGGGCATGTTCAGCCACTTCCCGCGCCAGGTTCGGCCCGGACAACACGCCAATGCGCGCCTCGGGGGCGATTTCTTCAAGGATTTCGCTCATCAACTTGAAGGTGTGCGCCTCGATGCCCTTGGTCAGGCTGACCAGCAGCTTGCCCGCCAGCCGCTCGGCGTGAGGCGCGAGCACCGAACGCAAGGCACTGGATGGCAACGCGACGAAGCACAAGTCGCACTCGGTCAAAGTCGCCAGCAAATCTGTCACTGGCTCCACGGCCGGCAAAATCTTGATGCCTTTAAGGTAACGGGGGTTTTCCCGGTTGACCCGGATGGCCTCGGCTTGCTCGGGGTCACGCATCCATTGACGCACCCGGTGACCATTTTCAGCCAGCAGATTAGCCACGGCGGTACCAAAACTTCCGCCTCCCAGGACCGCAATAGGGCGCTGTTCAGTCATATGCAATCCGTTAATCCATAGCAGTGGCGATGGCCGCATTATACGGAGCGACCCGCCTGCGGCCAGCCCCCGCGTCAATTCAAACGCTGGTCGGAAAATGCGACATTTGTGCGAAGTAATTACAGGGGCGACGACTGGCAAAAGGCCCCACCTCAGTTAACATGGGCGGCTATCCGTAATTATCAAGGCCGTGCCGTGTATTTGGGCCCTCCTCCTCGTTCATCCCTTCTGCTGACGCTGTTGTGCATGCCATGGTGCTGTGCGCCGTTGCTGGCCGACGATCTGTTCCTCGACAGCCAACCGCTGCCGCAGGTGCTGACCGCCACTCGCCTCAAGCAATCGGCCGCCGCCGTGCCCGGCAGCATGACGGTGATCGACAGCGAGTTGATCAAGGCCAGCGGTGCGCGGGATATCCCGGAACTGCTGCGGTTGGTGCCCGGAATGATGGTCGGCTACACCACCGGCAACCAGGCCGCCGTGAATTACCACGGCACCCAGGCCGGCGACGCCCGGCGCATGCAGGTGTTGATCGATGGTCGTTCGGTGTACCGCGCGGGCCTGGCGACAGTGGACTGGAGCGATATTCCGGTGTCCCTGGAAGACATCGACCGAATCGAAGTCTTCCGCGGCCCCAACACCGTCAGCTACGGTGCCAACGCGCTGATGGCGGTGGTCAACATCCTCACCCGTTCCCCAGCCAACAGCCACGGCACCCGGATGAAACTTACCCAGGGCGGCCGCGGAATCAACGACTGGTACGCCAGCCAGGGCATGGGCTGGGAAACCGGCGACCTGCGCCTGTCACTCTCCGGCCAACAGGACGATGGTTTTGACAGCGACCGCGTGGGCGCCGACCGCCGCGACGGTCGCCGCCTGAGCCGCTTCAGCCTGGCCGTGAGCCAGACCCTGAACGCGCAACAAAGCATCGACTGGCAACTGGACGCCAAGGAAGGCACCAACCAACGCCCGTACACCTACCAACCGGTGTTCGACGGGATTACCGAAGGCGGTACAAATTCCGACGTCAGCGCCAAGGATTACGCCGGCTCCCTGCGCTGGAACTTCGACTTCAATCCTGATCACAGCCTGTATATCCAGGGCTCGGCCCAGCAGTGGGATCGCCGGCAGATCTGGCGCGCCTGCGATGCCAAGGTCTCCTTCAGCCCGGAGTTGACCCAGCTGTGGCAGCTCAATCCCAACTATGCCGAGCGGCTGGCCCGGCACATGGAGGCATACAGCAATGGCTCGGCGCCTCCTGGCAGTGCGGCTGAACAGGCCCTGGCCAATCAGGTGCTGAATCAATGGCGTGAGGGTGCGAACCAGAGCGTGTGCGGCAACATCGACCAAAGCACCAAGGAAAGCCGCTACGACCTCGAGATTCAGGACACCCTCAGCCTGTCCGACAGCCTGCGCCTGGTCAGCGGCATGAACTACCGCTACGACCGCGCCGACTCCGACACCTACTTCAACGGCACCCTGGACGACACCACCTGGCGCCTGTTCGGCCATCTGGAATGGCGCGCCAGCGAACACTGGCTGCTCCAGGGCGGTGCGATGTACGAAGATACCCACCTGAGCGGCAACTCGCTGACGCCCCGGGTGGCCGTCAACTACCTGATCAACCCGCGCCACGGCCTGCGCGCGGTGTACTCCGAAGCGATCCGCTCACCGGACATGTTCGAGAACAACGTCAACTGGAGCTACCGCGTCACCAACCTCAGCTCACCGGCCTACGGCCAGAATTCCGGCCAATATTTCGTGGTGACCCGCGGCCCGGGCAACCTCAACAAAGAGCTGATGCGCTCCCGGGAACTGGGCTACAACGGCTTTTTTGCGGATATCGGGCTGAACGTGGACGTGAAGCTGTTCTACGACGAAATCAGCGACATGGTCAGCGAGCCGCTGCGCAATAACCAGTACATCGCCAACAATTCGAACAGCTCGCGTTTCACCGGCACCGAGACCCAGCTCGACTGGCACATGAGCACCGCCGACCGGCTGCGGCTGACCTATGCTTACGTGGACGCCAGCGCCACCAACCCTCTGGACAGACAGCAAACCGCCCGCAACAGCGGCTCCGCCGGCTGGATGCGGGAATGGGGCCATGGCTGGTCCAGCGCGGTGTTCTACTACGGCGACGACGCGCTCAACCAGTATCGCTTCGAACGGGTCGACCTGCGGGTGGCCAAGCGCATTGCCCTGGGCAAAGCCAACGTGGAGCTGGCCGGCATGTTGCAACAGCGTCTCGACAATCAGCCCACCACCTGGCCCGACAACAACTATGACCAACGCCACGTGCTCTACTTCAGTGCGGAGCTAGAGTTCTAGTGGACAGCGACTCGTCACGGATGCCCCCCTCCTTTACCGCCCGACTGTGGCGGTGCTGTGTGTTGCTTGGGGTTTTACTGTTTGCCGCCCCGACCTGGGCAGCGGATATCCTGCTGACCGCCGAGGAAGACGGCCCCGGCGTACAAACATTCGTCCAGGCCCTTGCCCAACAGCGCCCCGAAGACAGCGTGAAGTTCACCCCACTCAAAGACCTTCCCTCCCCGGCGCACTTGCCGGCCAGCACCCGCCTGATCCTGCTGGACCTGCCCAGCCTCGACTGGCGCCTGCAAGACAACCAGGGCCCGCCGACCCTGGTGCTGCGCATCAGCCGCCTGCAAGCCCGCCAGCGCCTGGGTGACAGCGTGCCGCCCAAGATCAGCCTGTTGTGGAGCGACCCGCCGCTGGACCGCCAACTGCGCCTGATCAGCGGCATCCTGCCCCAGGCCCGGCGCATCGGCGTGCTCTATGGCATCGACAGTGAATTCCTGCTGCGCGAGCTGCGCCAGTACGCCGCCCCCATGGGCCTCGAGATCGTGCCCCAGCGGTGGGACAACATTAATGACAGCCGTCCGCTGCAAAGCCTGTTCAAGAACAGCGACGTCTTGCTGGGGCTGGATGATCCCCAGCTGTACAACCCGAAAACCGCGAAAAACCTGCTGCTTAGCAGCTACGCCAGGCAGTTGCCACTGGTAGGGCCCAACGCCGGGTTCGTCAAGGCCGGCAGCCTGGCCAGCACCTACAGCGATCAGGCCGACTGGCTGAACGTACTTGACCGGCTACTGGACCATGCGCCCGCCAACTGGCCGCGCTCGCTGTACCCGGAACGTTTCAAAGTCGTGGGCAACCCGCAGGTTGCGCGCTCACTGGGGATCGAACAGGTGGACGAAACCAACGTCGCCGCCCGCCTGGCCGAAGGAGAAAAACGCCCATGACATTTCGTCGCCGTTGGGACATCAACACCCGAACCCAGCTCATCACCCTGGGTCCGGCACTCCTGCTGACACTGCTGTTGATCAGCTTCTTTACCTTCGTGCGGATCCAGGACTTGCGCCAGGAGCTGGACCACACCGGCCAGTTGATCGCCAACCAACTGGCGCCGGCCACCGAATATGGGGTTATTTCCGGCAACAACGACGTGCTCGAAAGCCTGTTGCGGGCCACCCTGGCCACGCCCCATGTGCGCTTTCTGGAGATTCAGGACAGCTCCGAAAACATTCTGGTGTATGTCGAGCAGCCGTCAGAGAAGCATGATCGCTCGCTGTCGGTGAAAGTGTTCCAGGCGCCGATTCGCCTGCAACATATCCAACTGGGCAATGACTTCTTCCAGGACAGCACCACAGAACCCAAGGCCCCCCGCGCGGATTACCTGGGGCGGGTGATTGTCGGCATGTCCAACGACGCGTTCAGCCAGCGCCAGCAGGAAATCCTGTTCAAGGCCGGGATTCTTGCGCTGTTCGCCCTGTTGTTTACCTTCCTGCTGGCCCGGCGCCTGGCGGCCAGCCTGTCGCAACCCATCAGCGCCATGGGCAATGCGGTCAAGGCGATCCAGCAGGGCGATTACCAGACGCCACTGCCTATCGTCGATGATTCGGAACTGGGCGACTTGTCGCGCCACATCAATAACCTGGCCGACGGTTTGAACCAGGCCAGTCGTGAACAGCACCAGGCCATGGCCCAGTTGATCCAGACCCGCGAAGAAGCCGAGCGGGCGAACAATGCCAAGTCGGACTTCCTGGCGATGATGAGCCATGAACTGCGCACGCCGATGAACGGGGTGCTGGGCATGCTGCAACTGCTGGAAACCACCGACATGACCGAGGAGCAGACCGAATACGCGGCACTGGCCTCGGAGTCCACCGAACACCTGCTGAAGGTGATCAACGACATCCTCGACTTCTCGCGCATCGAGCGCGCGGCATTGGAGCTTGAGCACATTCCGTTCGACCTGGTGGAGCTGATCAGCAGTTGCGCCCAGGCTTTCCAGCATGCCGCGCAGCAACGCGGGCTGGCGCTTGAAGTGCCGATCCCGCAGGGCCTGGGCTCGCTGCAAGTACAGGGCGACCCGACCCGCATCCGGCAGATCCTGGTGAACCTGATCGGCAATGCCCTCAAGTTCACTGAGCACGGCACCGTCACCGTCGAACCCCATTGGCAGACCCTGGACCATGAATTGCTGTGGTTCACCTGCACCGTGCGCGACAGCGGGATTGGCATTTCCGCCGAGCGTCTGGAACTGATGTTCGACGCGTTCCAGCAAGCCGACAGTTCCATTTCAAGACGTTACGGTGGCACCGGACTGGGCCTGCCTATTGCACGCACCCTGGCCGAACGCATGGGCGGCACTCTTCGCGCCCAGAGCCAGGAAGGCCAGGGCTCGGTATTCACCCTGGAAATCCCCCTGGCGATCTACCAGCAGAGCTTGCCGGTGCTCGTGCCGAACGCCGAAGGCAGTGCCAACGCAGGCGAAGGCCGCAACGTATTGCTGGTGGAAGACAATCCGGTCAACCGCACGGTGGTCGAAGCCATGCTGCGCAGCCTGGGGTTCGAGGTGAGCATCGCCACCGACGGTGCCGAGGCGATTCGCAGTGCCGAGAGCCTGATTTTTACCGCGATCCTGATGGACTGCCGACTGCCGGGCATCGACGGCTACGAGGCCACCCGGCAGATTCGCCAGTTGCCGGGCTGTGCCGACCTGCCGATCATTGCCCTCACGGCCAACGCCTTGCAGGGCGACCGCGAAGCCTGTCTGGCAGCCGGAATGAACGATTACCTGGCAAAGCCGTTCAAACGCACGGATTTACAGCAAATCCTGCAGCGATGGGTGCAGTAACACGGTGCCATCAGCCAACTGCGACTGGCGTGAAAGACGAAAGTGCGGCAGTCTTAGGCACCCGAACGGGCCCGTAAACCGGCCCGGTTTATAATTTCAGTGCACAAGTGTACATTCATGACCTTGACGCTGTGACTTTCACTACAACGCAATAGTCTATGTGTAGGCTGCCGATATGAGGCATGAACGCTTCAGTCGGCCGGGAAGATTTGCCCTGCCCTGCCGCATGGGATTATTGAGGAGCTCGCATGACCAAACAAAACGCCTTTACTCGGGAAGACCTGCTGCGCTGCAGTCGCGGTGAGCTGTTCGGCCCAGGTAACGCGCAACTGCCCGCCCCGAACATGCTGATGGTGGATCGCATCACCCATATCAGCGAAGAGGGTGGCAAGTACGGCAAAGGTGAATTGGTCGCCGAGCTGGATATCACCCCTGACCTGTGGTTTTTCGCCTGCCATTTCGAAGGCGATCCGGTGATGCCGGGCTGCCTGGGCCTCGACGCCATGTGGCAGCTGGTGGGTTTCTACCTGGGCTGGCAAGGCCTGCCGGGCCGCGGTCGCGCCCTGGGTTCGGGCGAAGTGAAGTTCTTCGGCCAGGTCTTGCCGACCGCCAAGAAAGTCACCTACAACATTCAAATCAAGCGCGTCCTCAAGGGCAAGCTGAACCTGGCCATTGCCGATGGTTCGGTGACTGTCGACGGTCGCGAGATTTATACTGCCGAAGGCCTTCGGGTCGGCGTATTCACTTCCACTGACAACTTTTAAGGGTTATCCGCATGCGCCGCGTCGTTATCACTGGTCTGGGCATCGTTTCGTGCCTGGGCAATGACAAAGAGACCGTCTCCGCTAACCTGCGTGCAAGTCGCCCTGGCATCCGCTTCAACCCGGAATATGCCGAAATGGGTCTGCGTAGCCAGGTTTCCGGCTCCATCGACCTGCCCCTCGAAGAACTGATCGATCGCAAGATCTATCGCTTCGTCGGCCACGCAGCTGCTTACGCCTACCTGGCCATGAAGGACGCGATCACCGATTCCGGCCTGAGCGAAGACCAGGTGTCCAACGTGCGCACCGGCCTGATCGCCGGTTCCGGTGGCGCGTCGACCTTGAACCAGATGGAAGCGCTGGACATCCTGCGCGAGAAAGGCGTCAAGCGTGTTGGCCCGTACCGCGTCACGCGGACCATGGGCAGCACCGTTTCCGCCTGCCTGGCCACGCCGTTCAAGATCAAGGGCGTGAACTACTCGATCTCCTCCGCTTGCGCCACCAGTGCTCACTGCATCGGTACCGCTGTAGAGCAGATCCAGTTGGGCAAGCAGGACATAGTGTTTGCCGGTGGCGGTGAAGAAGAACATTGGAGCCAGTCGTTCCTGTTCGACGCCATGGGCGCCCTGTCGACCCAGTACAACGAAACCCCGGAAAAAGCTTCCCGCGCCTATGACAAGAACCGTGATGGTTTCGTCATTGCTGGCGGTGGCGGCATGGTGGTGGTCGAGGAGCTGGAACACGCCCTGGCCCGTGGCGCGAAGATCTACGCGGAAATCGTTGGCTACGGCGCGACGTCCGACGGCTACGACATGGTTGCGCCAAGCGGCGAAGGCGCCATCCGCTGCATGCAGATGGCCATGTCCACCGTTGATACCCCGATCGACTACCTGAACACCCACGGTACTTCGACTCCGGTCGGCGACTCCAAGGAAATGGAAGGCGTGCGTGCGGTATTCGGCGACAAGGCACCGGCGATCAGCTCTACCAAGAGCCTGTCGGGTCACTCCCTGGGCGCCGCCGGCGTTCACGAAGCGATCTACTGCCTGCTGATGATGGAAGGCAACTTCATGGCAGGTTCTGCCAACATCGAGGAACTGGATCCGGACGTGGCTGACATGCCGATCCTGACCAAGACTCGTGAAGATGCGACCATCAATACAGTGATGAGCAACAGCTTTGGCTTTGGTGGCACTAACGCTACCTTGGTGCTGAAGCGTTGGCAGGGTAAGTAAAAGCCCCTGCGGCTTGATCGTCTGAAAACGCCCCGACTGGTTCGGGGCGTTTTTTTTTGCGTCGGTTGTGGGGTGTATATCCATTATTTGGGTGATGGCCGCCTATGGTTCCGCTCTTACAGCGGCTCACTTTTGAACAGCGCAAAAGTAAGCAAAACGCTCTTGCCCCACCACTCGGCACCTCGCCTGGGCTCGGTGTGCTCACTCCGGCTTTGGACCGTGGGCCGCCGCGATGGGCCATCCTTGGCCCAGCGCGGCTAACCTGGCGTCCTGCCAGGTTACCCACGCTCCAAAGCCTGCGTTCGGCCAGCGTGGTTTAACGGGGCGCCTAAGATCAAGATCAAAAGCAGATCAACAACACAGCGGCCTCCCGGCCGGCTTGAGTGTTTTAGAGCAACAGCAAAAGCTAAAGCGGGCACGGTCCAAATGTGGGAGCGGGCTTGCTCGCGAAGGTCGTTAACGATGACGATGGCATCCTGAATGAACGCGGCGCTCTCAGGTTTTTCGCGAGCAAGCCCGCTCCCACAGAAAAGCAGATCTGTTTTCGCTCTGGTCTTTGCTTTTGCTTTTAACACTCAAGCCGGCCGGGAGGCCGCTGTGCTCTGCTTTTGATCTGCTTTTGATCTTGATCTTAGGCGCCCCGTTAAACCACGATGGCCGCAAGTAGGCACAGTGGAGCGGGTAAATCGGCAAGGATGCCGATTTAGCCGCGCCGGGCCATGG
>NZ_AMXG01000055.1:0-112932 GCF_000313235.1 Pseudomonas sp. PAMC 26793 | reverse complement strand
ACGGGGCGCCTAAGATCAAGATCAAGATCAAAAGCAAGAGCACAGCGGCCTACCGGCCGACTTGAGTGCTGAAGAGCAAAATCAAAATCTAAAGCGGGCACGGTCAAATGTGGGAGCTGGCTTGCCTGCGATAGCATCAACTGGGTACACCTGATGCACCGAGGTGTCTGCATCGCAGGCAAGCCAGCTCCCACAGAAAAGCAGCTCTGTTTTCGCTCTGGCTTTTGATCTGGCTTTTAACACTCAAGCCGGCCGGTAGGCCGCTGTGCTCTGCTTTTGATCTGCTTTTGATTTTGATCTGCGGGCCCCGTTAACCACGATGGCCGCAAGCAGGCACGGTGGAGCGGGTAAATCGGCAGGGAAGCCGATTTAGCCGCGCCGGGCCATGGATGGCCCGTCGCGGCGGCCCGCGGAGCCGTGCCGGAGGGCGGGCATGCCGAGCCTAGGCGAGGCACCGAGTGGTGGGGCAAAGACCTTTTGGTTACTTTTGGGGCGTTTGCCAAAAGTGACCCGCTGTAAGAGCGGAACCAATAGCAGCCATAACCGCAGCAACGGATATGTACTCGATCAACCAACCAACCCCAAAAACCCAAGCCCAAATAAAAGGCCTCGAACTAGCGAGGCCTTTTATTTGGGCTTCAATCTCTTCAACTCTGTGGCCTCATCCCTTGGGACATCCCAAACATGAACAACAACAACTCATGATCAGGCTTGGCCGCAACACCGACCTTGGCGATCCGCGGCATCGGGCACTGCTGCCCGACACCCTGCACCGCACTGAGGACTTGTGTCCGGGGCTGCTCCCAGGCAGCCAGGGCCAGGGCCGCTATGCCCAAAGCCCCCAACAGAAACAAACCTCGTGCAATTTCTAGCTTCATTACGTTAAACCTTTGATAGCGCTGCCAAACGCCGTCTCGTAAAAGTAGCTGAGTTTCTGCCAGTCCGTAGCATTCCACGACGAATGGCGGCGCAACTGCAACATGTCATGCCGGGCCGCCTGCAACGCCGTCAAACGCTGGCGGCACTTCTCGAAGTCCAGCAACGCCACTTCAACCTTCGCCGCGTCACCCTCACCCGTCACCCGCACAAAGATGTGCTTGATATACAGGCAACCATGCTGCCAACGGCCCTTGTGCATCCGCGCCAGGGTGCCAGCGAGTTCCTTGAGCAGGCGCTCGTGCACCAACTCGCCATACTGCTCACGACCTCCAGCGGCGTACCAGTTTTCGATCTCGTCGAAACCGTCCAGCGACGCCGTTACCAATAAGGCCTTCCATTGGTGCTCAGGGTCACGACGGGCTTCGCAGAACACCAGTTCCGGCACGCGTACATCCAGCAAACGCAGGCCCTTGAGGGCATCACGTTCACGTAACACAGTGGGGCGTCCAAAAGGATGGAGCCAACTGCGGTAGATATGGCCCGTCTGGCGCTTGCTATAGAGCAAACGACCATTGGTACCCATCACCCGTTGCACACCACTTTCACCGCCGCGACGACGATTGGGCTCTTCGACCCACTCGCCCTGCTGGCGCCAGAAATAATCAAATCGCTCCTCGGGAGCTACTTCACTACCTGCTAAACACTCGACAGCCATCCTGTTACCTCTTGCGCAATACATACACTCGCCACATGGCGTAGAGCGGTATGAAGTCCAGAGATTCCTGAACACGGAAACCGGCTTGTTCAAACTCTGCCTCAACAGTAGCAGCCGGTAACACGAACCGATTTTGGTAACCTTGTTGCTCACCTTTGTTGCGACGCCGCACTTCGGCACGCTTGCGTTTCCAGGCCTTGAAGTTGCCGTCCACCCACAACGAGATAATCACGCTGTCACGGGTAACACGCTGAAATTCGCGCAGTATTGCCAGCCTGTGCTCGGGATCACCGATGTGGTGCATCAAGCGCATGCAGAAAATGCTGTCGACCGCGTTATCCGGCAAATCGATATCAAACGCCGACGTTTGCAAGGGGCGTACCCGTTTCACCACATCCGCCGGTTGGGCGACCGTGGCGATCTTCAGCATCGACTCTGAATTGTCCGCCCCGATGATCACGCGGTTGGGCTTTTCTGCCAGCAAAGGCCAGAAACGCCCAGCCCCACATGGCAAGTCCAGCACCAGGCCAGGCTCGCCCGCCATGGCTAACGCACCACGCGCCAATTGCTCGTCGCGTTTGTGGGACAACCGGCGAGCCAGATTGTCCTGATGTTTGAGTAAATAATTCTGCGCGTGCTGATCGTCGTACTTTTCGGAAAATTCGAGCTTGATCGGGGTAGGCATCACCGGGTCTCCAGTTACTGATGCCTACAACCTTAAGAAGCGTCCCGTGATCAACAGGTCAACACATTGTGAAAAACTTGTCCTGTCGAATCGTATACATTACAAAACTTTGCAGACACAAGTCGTGGCATGTTGCCATCTTCGGCGAAAATGAGGGAGTCTGCCGCAGGTTAGCGGCAGGGCAGGCATCAGGCTTTGACCTGACTCAACTCAACATGAAAGCGGCAGCCATTGGGCTCCATGGTACTGAGGCTGACGCTCCAGCCTTGGTTCTCGCAGATACGCTGAACCAGGGACAACCCCAACCCCAGGCCTTCGCCACGTTTCTCGCTGCCGCGTACAAACGGCTCGAACATCGCTTCGCGCTTGTCTTCAGGTATCCCGACACCGGAGTCCTCCACCACAAAGCCGCTCGGCTCCAGGGTGAGGCGAATAAAGCCATGTTCGGTGTAATGCAGTGCGTTGCGCAGCAGATTGCCCATCACCGCGTGCAGGAAGGTCGCGTTGTAACGGGTATCCAAGGGCGCGCCGGGCTGATAAATCAGCTCAAGGCCTTTGCGCTCGATCGGCTCACGCCAGATCCCCAGCAGATCGTCGGCCACCTGGGCCAGGTTGGCTTGGGGCGACATGCCCGCCTCCTCGCGCTGGGCACGGGCCAGCATCAGGAAGGTCTGTACCAGTTCGCGCATTTCTTCACAGGCCCGTGCAATGCGTTCGACCTGGTTACGGCCGCGCTGGTCAATCGCCGGGTTCTCCAGCAACAGTTCGCAGGAACTGGCGAGCACCATCAGCGGGGTGCGCAACTCGTGGCTGACGTCACTGGTAAACAGCTGCTCCCGGGACAACGCCTGGCGCAAGCGGCCCAGGGTCGCGTCGAAGGCCACGGCCAGTTCACCGACCTCATCCGCCGCGTAATCCGGGGCCAGGGGCGGCGCCAGGCCGAGTAACTGGTCGCGATGACGCACTTGGCGGGCCAGGCGGACCACCGGGGCCATGACCTTGCGCGCCAGTACCCAGCCGAGGAATACCGCCAACGCCAGGCTGAGCACAAACCCCACCAGCACCACGGCGAACAGCACGCGCTCGCGCTCTTCGAAGTCGCTCTGGTCTTGCAGCAGCACATAGCGGCGACCGTCGACGATTTCGACCATCGCGTGGTAGGAAAGCTGCTCGCGAAATACCTCATGGAAACCGGCGTCGAGATGGCGCAAGTCCTTGGGCAGCTCGAAATCGCCGGGGCCGCCGCTGAAGTAGAACAACTGGTCTGGCTCGGGACGGTGGTTCCAGTCCTCGACGCTGTCCATCAGCAGCAGGCGCTGCAAGTCACCGCCCAGGCCTGCCGAAATGAGCTTTTCTTCCACCAGGTGCACGGTAGCGACGATGCCCATGGCGAAGGCCCCCGCCACCAACGCGCTCATCAAGGCGAAGGCGATGATGATCCGCTGGGCAAGGCTTTGCTTAAACTCCATCACGACCCTCGGCCAGGCGATAACCCACACCATGCACCGTTTGCAGCAACGGTTTGGCGAAGGGTTTATCAATCACCTGACGCAGTTGATGGACATGGCTGCGCAAGCTGTCGCTGTCCGGGCAGTCATCGCCCCACAGGGCTTCTTCGAGAATTTCACGGCGCAATACGTGAGGGCTCTTTTGCATCAGCACCGCCAGCAGCTTCAGGCCAACCGGGTTGAGCTTGAGCAGGCGCCCTTCGCGGGTGACTTCCAGGGTGTCGAGGTCGTAATTCAGATCACCGACCTGCAAGGTCCGGCGACCGCCGCCCTGGGCACGGCGCAGCACCGCTTCGATACGCGCGGCCAATTCCGACAGGGCAAACGGCTTGAGCAGGTAGTCATCGGCGCCGGACTTGAAGCCCTGCAGCCGGTCATCCAGTTGGTCGCGGGCGGTGAGCATGATCACCGGCGTGTCGCGGCGGGCGTCTTCGCGCAGGCGTTTGCACAGGGTGTAGCCGTCGATGCCGGGCAGCATGATGTCGAGCACGATCAGGTCGTAATGTTCGGTGGCAGCCAAGTGCAGGCCTGACAAGCCGTCCTGCGCGCAATCCACGGTGTAGCCCTTCAGCCCCAGGTAATCGGCCAGGTTGGCCAGAATATCGCGGTTGTCTTCAACCAATAAAATTCGCATGGGCAGTGTCTCCGTACGCGGTAACGGCCGTGTTGGCTCGCGCAGCTTAAGGCCAAGTAGGACTCAGGGCTAGGCCTGAGGGCCGTGTCCATTACTCTTTTCAACCGATTGCGAGACTTAACGAGTTTTTCACTATAGGTTCACAACCTGACTACAGTGTCAGCGCGAAGATCGCGCCCATCGAAAATAAGGAACATTGACATGGGTTTCCCAAAAACGGCGCCAATGCGCTATTTGCTGTTGGTGACCGGTGCGTGGCTGGTTGTTTTTCTACTAACCCGCATTCTGCTGCTGGTAACCCATCTGGATGAAGTGAGCGGTAACCTGCTGCCGGTGTTCGGCGTGGGCCTGCTTTATGACCTCGGTTTCCTCGCCTACGCCGCCCTGCCCTTGGGCCTATATTTGCTGCTGTGCCCGCCAGGGTTGTGGCGTCGCCGCGGCCATCGCTGGTTCCTGCAAGGGGTACTGACCGTCAGCCTGTTCGCCATGCTCTTCACCAGCGTGGCCGAATGGTTGTTCTGGGACGAGTTCGGCGTGCGCTTCAACTTTATTGCCGTGGATTACCTGGTTTACTCCAAAGAGGTGCTGAACAACCTGCTGGAGTCTTATCCGATCGGCAAGCTGCTGAGCCTGCTGGCAGTCTTGGCGATAGTCTTGAGCCTGGCGTTGCGTAAACCGTTCAACGCAGCGATGAATTCACCGTTGCCGGCAATGCGCAAACGGCTGCTCAACGCCCTTGGCTTGTTGGTGGTGGCCGGCCTGAGCCTGCAACTGATCAATCAGGACAGCCCGCGCAGCCAGGGCGGTAACGCCTACAACAACGAACTGGCCAGCAACGGTCCTTATCAGTTCTTCGCCGCCTTCCGTAATAACGAATTAGACTACAACCAGTTCTACAAGAGCCTGCCAACCGATGTCGTCGCCAAGCAGTTGCGCGCCGAACTCAGCGAACCCAACGCACGGTTTATCGGCACGGACCCGCTGGATATCCGTCGCGCCATTACCAACCCGGGCACGCTGCGCAAACCCAATATCGTACTGGTGACCATCGAAAGCTTCAGTGCCAAATACATGGGCAGCAACGGCGACCCGAATAACCTGACACCCAACCTCGACGCGCTGCGCAAACAGAGCCTGTACTTCAATAACTTCTACGCCACCGGCACCCGCACCGACCGTGGCCTGGAAGCTATCACCCTGGCTATCCCACCAACGCCCGGGCGCTCCATCGTCAAGCGCATCGGCCGGGAAAGCGGTTTCGGCAGCCTGGGCCAACAGCTCAATGCCATCGGCTATGACAGCGTGTTTGTCTACGGCGGCCGTGGCTACTTTGACAACATGAACGCGTTCTTCAGTGGCAACGGCTACCGCGTGGTCGACCAAAGCAGCGTGCCTGAAGCGGAAATCAGCTTCAAAAACGCCTGGGGCATGGCCGACGAAGACCTCTATAAACAGACGCTGAAACTGGCAGATGCCGACTACGCCAAGCAGCAACCGTTCCTGCTGCAACTGATGACCACCTCCAACCACCGCCCGTATACCTACCCGGCAGGCCGCATTGATATCAAATCCGGCGACGGTCGCGACGGTGCGGTGAAGTACACCGATCACGCCATCGGCCAGTTCCTGGAGGCGGCCCGCCAGAAGCCATGGTTCGACAACACAATCTTTATCTTCGTCGCCGACCACACAGCCGGCAGCGCGGGCAAGGAAGACCTGCCGATGGTGAACTACCAGATCCCGCTGTTCATCTACGCCCCCAAGCTGGTGGACGCCGGCGAGAACGCGAAGCTGGCCAGCCAGATCGACCTGGCTCCAACACTGCTGGGCTTGCTGAACCTGAGCTACGAGTCGACGTTTTTCGGCCGCAACCTGCTGCAAGACAACCCGTTGCCGCCACGGGTCGTGGTGGGCAATTACCAGTACCTGGGGTTGTTCGACGGCAATGATCTGGCGATTCTCAGCCCACGCCAAGGCCTGCGCCGCCATGACCAGGCACTGGGCGACAGCCACGAATCCCGTGTGGGCAGCGATGACCCGTTGATTCAGCGAGCCATTACTTACTACCAGGGCGCCAGTTATGGCTACAAACAACAGTTGCTGAGCTGGAGGATTCCCAAGGACGAGGCTCCCAAAGTGAGTACGCGCTAACCAACATGCCCCGGCCAGGTCTGGCCGGGGCTTTTTTTAGGATCCCAACCCCTCAACTTCTGGCTGTGCCTCGGTGTGCCTGCCGTGCTGGCGGTGGCCATGCCGTTGCTGGAGCTGACGTCCCTGGACATGGACATCGCCAAGCTGTTTTACAACGCCTGCGAAGGCGGCTTTGTGGGCCGGGCGGGCAAGGGGCGCACTTTCTTTCCAATAACGTGTGGACGGCGATTTTCAGCTGGCTGATTTGTTTTGGCGCCTATTACTTCTTGCTGTACCAGCCGGTGAAAGCACCGCAGCCCGCCTTCCAGAAGCAGCCCGCAACGCCTTGATGAACAGCCCTTGCCTCGCCGGGGGGAAGGGCGCAACACTCTGCGCACTTTTTTGGCAACGATCCCGCTGAGCCATGTCCGAAACCCTGCTGCTGATCGAAGACGACCTGCCCCTGGCGGCACTCACCGCCGAGTTCCTGCGTGCCGAAGGGTTTACCGTGGCCGTGGAACACCGAGGCGACCGCGCCGCCCAACGCATCCGTGATGAACAGCCCGCGCTGTTGATCCTCGATGTGATGCTGCCGGGCATCGACGGCTTTACCCTGTGCCGACAGATTCGCGACCACTACCCCGGGCTGATCCTGATGATGACGGCCCTGGACGAGAACGCCGAACAATTGGTGGGGTTTGCCGCCGGGGCTGACGACTACGTGGTCAAGCCGATCGACCCGCAACTGTTGCTCGCGAGGATCCGCTCACTGCTGCGCCGCCATCCCCAGGCGCCCCGCCATTTCTATCAGTGGGGCGCTTTTCGCCTGGACCTGAACAACCACTTCGCCTGGCTTGGCGAGGCGCCCTTGCAGTTTTCGGTGGCCGAGTTCGAGTTGCTCGCCATCTTCGCCCGTCACTGCGGCGTGTTGCTCACCCGGGAAAAACTGCTCCAGCGCCTGCGGGGCCTGGAGTACGACGGCCTGAACCGTTCGATTGATATGCGGGTGTCGCGCTTGCGCAAGAAACTGATGAGCCTTGAATGCCCCGTGACCATCCAGACCATCACGGCGCAGGGATACCTGTTCGTCGAAATCCCGAGCGGGGGTCAACATGCTGTCTAAAGTGCGCCCCTGGATGGCCATCGCGGCCGGCACCAGTTGGGCCGTCCTCACCCTTTACCTGTTGTGGATGTGCACGAACGCTGCGGTGTTTATCGGCGACTATAGCTTTCTGCGTCTGATGGCCGGGCCGGGGTATCTGGTTGCCGAGCAACTCAAGGCCTTGCCCGCCGAACAACGGGAGGCGCGCATCGAGTCGCTGCAAGCGCGCTTTCAATACCCGGTAAGCCTGGTGAAAAAGGACGATATCGAGCTGCCGCCGGAAGCCATTGTCATGCTCGACCACCATCAACCGGCGCAGAACAGTGACGAGGACATCACCTACTTCCCCCTGGACGATGACACGGTGATTCAATTCGGCCCCTTGTGGGGAACCGCCGAAGTGAAGGACCTGCTGCAATATCCGGTGTATTGGGTGACCGCCTGTGTCGCCGGCCTACCGGTATTGCTGTTTCTCTGGATCGCCCTGCGTGCCCGACGCAAATACACCCACGACCTCAACACCCTCAACGCCAGTCTCACTGCCCTCGCCCGCACACCCAACACGCTGCTGCCGGCGATGAGCCAGGAATGGGCGCCGCTGCTGCAGACCTTGCGCAAGCATGCCCAGGACATCACCTCGATGGGCGAGCGCCACCGGGAAGTTTCCCAAGCGGTGTCCCACGAACTGCGCACGCCATTGGCCCGGATGCGCTTTGCCCTGGCGCTGCTGAGTAAAAGCGCCGACCCCGACACCCGCACCCGCCTGCAAGAGCGCCTGCAAACCGACATCGAAGAGCTGGAGTCGCTGGTTCGCGCCAGCCTCGCCTTTGCCCGGCTGGCCGATGCACCCAGCGACCTGCAGCATGAGCCGATCAATATCCATGACTGGCTACAGCAGGAGTTTGCCCTGCTGGATGGGCACCATCGCCTGCTGACCCTGGACACCGACCCCGCCGACCTCGAACTGATCGGCGACCGCGCCCTGCTGCATCTGATCGTGCGCAACCTGCTGAGCAACGCCATCACTTACGCCCGCGAACGGGTGAACGTCAGCGCTGCGTGCCAGGACCAGCACCTGGTGCTGCATGTAGATGATGACGGCCCGGGCGTGCTGCCGGAAAACCGCGAAAAGATCTTCGAACCCTTCGTGCGCCTGGCCATGGGCGGCGACGAGCCCAGCGGGTTTGGCCTGGGCCTGGCGCTGGCCAAGCGCGCCACCCATTGGCACCGTGGTGAGCTGTCGATCACCCGCAGCCCATTGGGCGGCGCACGCCTGACCCTGACCCTGGCGCTGCGCCCGGGTTAGGCTGTTACAGCCTGTGACAGTGGAACGTCCGCGCTGCCGCTAACCTCGCGACCTTGCCCTTTGGATCAGGTTGGAGAGTCAGTTCATGCGTCACCCTAGATGGCATCTGCCCACGCTGCTGTTATCACTGTGCATGGCCGCCAGCTCATGGTCAGTCAGCAGCGCAGCCCAGAGTGCTCACGCACCCTACTACCCCGGCACCATCCTGCCCAATCGCCAGCCCCAGGCGATCATGGATCAGCAGTTGGTCACCTTCTACAAGGACTGGAAGGCGGTGTATCTCTCGGGGGAATGCGGCAGCGGCCGGTATTTCGTCAAGGTCAACGCCGACCACAAACCCGTGGGCGGTGGCGCCGCGCCCAACACCATCACGGTGTCCGAGGCCCATGGCTACGGCATGCTGCTCACGGTGATGATGGCGGACTACGATGAAGATGCCCAAACCCTCTTCGACGGCATGGTGCGCTACTTCCAGGATCACCCGGCAGCCTCCGATCCCGGCTTGATGGCCTGGAACCAGATAGAAGGTTGCGGCGACTCCACCGACCCTTTCCGTGGCGACGTCAGTGCCACCGACGGCGACCTGGACATCGCCTACGCCCTGCTGCTGGCCGACCAGAAATGGGGCAGCGAGGGCACCATTGACTATCGCAGCGAGGCCAACACGGTGATGGCGGCGATCTTGAAACACGAGGTGCACCCCAGGACCCAGCACCTGATGCTCGGCGACTGGGCCGGCACCGACGGCGACGCGGAGCTTGAGTACACCACCCGCAGCTCGGATTTCATGCAGTCGCACCTCTACAGCTTTTTCGCCATGACCGGGGATAAACGCTGGCAGGCGGTGCGCGACAAGACCTATTCAATCATCAGCGACTTTACCCAGCGCTACAGTGCCAAAAGTGCTTTGGTGCCGGACTTCATCAGCCACTTGGACACTTCGCTCACACCTGCACGGCCTGAACTGGTGGAAGGTCAATACGACGGCGGCTACTCGTGGAACGCGGCCCGTTACCCATGGCGCATCGGCCTGGATTACCTGATGTACGGTGACCCTCGTGCGCTGTACACCTTGACCACCTTCAACCGCTGGGCACGCGCCACCACCCACGATGAGCCGGGCAACTTCAACAGCGGTTACCGAATCGACGGCAGTGCCATCGAGCAAGCGCACAATGAGCCGGCCTTTGTGGCGGCACTGGGGGTCAGCGCAATGATCAACCCCGACAATCAGCTGTGGCTCAATAACATTTGGGACAACCTGCAACGCCGGTCCATCCGGGACCATGATTACTACGGCAACACCCTCAAACTGCTGGGCATGGTCGTCATGTCCGGCCACTGGGAGCGGCCCCAACCGGCGCCACTCAAAAAAACCGCAAACGTGCCTGTCCATCCGTCATCCGGCACTGCGGCACCGGGACCCGTGGCATCTTTGCCGGCTGCCTCGCAGCTGATGCTAGCTCGTGGCTTTATGTTCAAGAAGCTCCTGGGGCGTCGCGGCGTCAGTTGAAGCGTGCGCATAAAGCGGGACGCGGAGCGTCCCTGGCGGCATTCCCACGCAGAGCGTGGGAACGATCAGCATAAAAAAACCCCGCCTGCATCGCTGCAGGCGGGGTTTTTCAGTATCGGGGTAAGGCTGGCTTACATCATGCCGCCCATGCCGCCCATACCGCCCATGTCTGGCATACCGCCGCCAGCTGGAGCATCTTCTTTGATCTCGGCGATCATTGCTTCAGTGGTGATCATCAGGCTGGCAATCGACGAAGCCGCTTGCAGAGCCGAACGAGTCACTTTAGCCGGGTCCAGGATGCCCATTTCGATCATGTCGCCGTATTCGCCGGTAGCAGCGTTGTAACCGAAGTTACCCGAACCCTGCTTGACCTTGTCGACCACTACGCTTGGCTCATCGCCGGAGTTGGCAACGATCTGGCGCAGAGGTGCTTCAACCGCACGACGCAGCAGAGCGATACCGACGTCTTGGTCAGCGTTGTCGCCTTTCAGCTCGGAGATAGCCTGCAGAGCGCGAACCAGTGCCACGCCACCGCCAGGTACCACGCCTTCTTCAACGGCTGCACGGGTAGCGTGCAGGGCGTCTTCAACGCGGGCTTTCTTCTCTTTCATTTCAACTTCGGAACCCGCGCCAACCTTGATCACTGCAACGCCGCCGGACAGCTTGGCCAGACGCTCTTGCAGTTTTTCACGGTCATAGTCGGAAGTGGTATCAGCCACTTGAGCGCGGATCTGGGTAACACGTGCCTGGATGTCAGCTTCAACACCAGCACCGTCGATCACGGTGGTGTTTTCCTTGGTCACGGTGACGCGCTTGGCATTACCCAGGTGTTCCAGGGTAGCGCTTTCCAGGCTCAGGCCGATCTCTTCGGAGATAACGGTACCGCCAGTCAGAACAGCGATGTCCTGCAGCATGGCCTTGCGACGATCGCCGAAACCAGGTGCCTTGACAGCAACCACTTTCACGATACCGCGCATGTTGTTCACAACCAGAGTCGCCAGGGCTTCGCCTTCAACGTCTTCGGAAACGATCAGCAGTGGGCGGCCGGCCTTGGCAACAGCTTCCAGAACTGGCAGCAGTTCACGGATGTTGGAGATCTTTTTGTCAACCAGCAGGATCAGCGGGCCGTCGAGCTCGGCGGTCATGGTGTCTGGCTTGTTGACGAAGTACGGGGACAAGTAGCCACGGTCGAACTGCATGCCTTCAACAACCGACAGTTCGTTTTCCAGGCCCGAGCCTTCTTCAACGGTGATCACGCCTTCTTTACCGACTTTTTCCATGGCTTCGGCAATGATGTCGCCGATGGAGCTGTCGGAGTTGGCCGAGATGGTGCCGACCTGAGCGATTGCCTTGGTGTCAGCGCATGGCTTGGACAGGGACTTCAGCTCTTTGACAATGGCGATGGTCGCCTTGTCGATGCCGCGTTTCAGGTCCATCGGGTTCATGCCGGCAGCGACGGCTTTCAGGCCTTCGTTGACGATCGACTGAGCCAGAACGGTAGCGGTGGTGGTGCCATCGCCTGCGTCATCGTTGGCACGGGAGGCAACGTCTTTGACCAGCTGCGCGCCCATGTTTTCGAAGCGATCTTTCAGCTCGATTTCTTTGGCGACGGACACGCCGTCCTTGGTGATGGTCGGAGCGCCGAAGCTCTTCTCGATGATCACGTTACGGCCTTTAGGGCCCAGGGTCGCTTTTACTGCGTCAGCCAGGACGTTGACACCGGCGAGCATTTTCTTACGGGCGGAATCGCCGAATTTAACTTCTTTAGCAGCCATGATCGATATTCCTTAAATACTTTGTAGTAACGGGAAGATGAGCGGGGAAATCAGCCTTCCAGAACAGCGAGAATCTCGTTCTCAGCCATTACCAGCAGGTCTTCGCCGTCGATTTTCACAGTGTTGCTGCCGGAGTAAGGGCCGAAAACAACCTTGTCACCCACTTTCACAGCCAGCGCACGTACTTCACCGTTTTCCAGGGTCTTGCCTGGGCCAGCAGCGAGAATCACACCGTGGTTGGCTTTTTCAGCAGCCGAACCTGGCAGCACGATACCGCCAGCGGTTTTCTTTTCTTCTTCACTGCGACGGATGACGACGCGGTCATGCAGAGGACGAAGCTTGCTCATTGTCGATCTCTCCTAATTGTGTTTTTCATCAGCCGGTGTCAATTCCGGCAGGTTAAATTCCGGCGGTGCCGGTCGCGGTTCGCGGCGCGAAACGCGGAAGTCTGTCTGGTGTCGCCACCAGAAACCTTGCGGTGACCGTTACATAAGGGCGCATAAGCTTATTACAAGGGTGCCAAGATGAAATTTTTTGTGTCGGGGGAGGCTTCAAAAGCCGCACGGCACCCGCAGGTGCCGTGCCAGTGAGGGGATTACTTGGGATCGCGGTGTTCGAACTCGCCTTCGATCACGTCACCTTCACGCCCCAGGGGCTGGCGCGGGGCCGGGCCGCCACGGGGTTGCAGGTCGTCGGCAAAGGCGCGCTGGCGAATGGCAGCCTCTTCGGCCCGCTGGCGCATCTTGCCCGCCAGCAGCTTGCGAGTGAACGGCAGCAGCATCACCAGGCCGACCACATCGCTGATGAAGCCCGGCAGGATCAACAGGCCACCAGCCAACGCCATCATCAAGCCTTCAAGCATGGTCTGGGCCGGCAGTTCGCCGCGATTCAGGCTTTCACGGGCACGCAGCGCCGTGGCCAGGCCGGCGACGCGCAGCACCAGAACGCCGAGCATCGAGCCGAGAATGATCAGCAGCAGCGCCGGGAAAAACCCGATGGCCCCGCTGACTTGTACAAATACGAACAGCTCCAGCACCGGAAACAACAAAAAGAGCAACAAAAAAGGGCGCATCAAATGGTTCCTCAACGCAAGAATGCCTTGCTACTTCACCTTAGATGACGTCGCCGTTTCGTGAATTCAAGCTTCAGCGGCTGCTTTTTTCGGCCACACCTCGGCGTGAGCCAGGAAAACCAAGGCTTCGCGTACTTGTGTCGGCGTGTTGCAAGGCTCGGCAAAGGGCAGCCAGTAGAGTGCCTGGCCAATGCGCAGGTGCATGCCTTCACTGTCGATGCCCGCCAGTTGCGCAGGCTCGGTGGTCGGCAAGCCGGCCAGTTCGACGTAATGGGCAATGGCCTTGGCATGGTCGCTGTTCATGTGTTCGATCATGCTCAGTTCGGCCTTGCCAGCGAACGGATTGGCCAGGGTCAGTTGGTCGACCCAGTGGATCGCGCCAAACCCGCCGATATAACGGTGGCGCACCGGCTTGAGCACCCAGAAGTCAAAATCATGGGCCTTGTGGTAGTTGGCCGAATCCGGGAAATAGCGGTAATAACGCTCCGCTGCGGCTTCAATCTCAGCGCTGTCTTCGAGCTTTTCGGCCTCGGCCAGGTAGGTCAGGCGCCCTACCGCTTGAACGTCGTCCGCCTCACGCTCCCCTACCAGCAGTGAGCACTTGGGGTCTTTCTGCAAGTTATGGGTGTGCTGGGCAATGCGGCTGATCAGGATCAGCGGCCGGCCGTCAGGGTCCAGGCAGTACGGCACCACTGAGCCAAACGGAAAACCGGGCATGGCCTTGGACAAGGTGGCGAGTGCCCCACGGTATTCCTTGAGCAGTAGTTCTCGGGCATTCTTGGCAACGTGCGCGCTCAACTTATGACTCCTTTGATAAATTCCGTCAAAAACAAACTTGGATAGCCGCTTAATTCTGCCCACAGGACTTGCGAATGGATCTCAACGACAAAGTAATCATTATCACCGGCGGTTGCCAGGGTTTGGGCCGTTCCATGGCCGAGTATTTTGCGGCCAAGGGCGCGCATCTGGCGCTGGTGGACCTCAATCAGGAAAAACTCGACCAGGCGGTGGCCGCCTGCCAGGCCCATGGCGTGAAGGCTCGAGCCTATCTGTGCAACGTAGCGAATGAAGAGCAGGTGACCCAGACCGTGGCCCAGATCGCCGAAGACTTCGGCGCGATCAACGGCTTGATCAACAACGCAGGAATTTTGCGCGACGGGCTGCTGCTCAAGGTCAAGGATGGCGAGATGACCAAGATGAGCCTGGCCCAGTGGCAGGCGGTGATCGACGTGAACCTCACCGGCGTGTTCCTGTGCACCCGCGAAGTGGCGGCAAAAATGGTGGAGCTGAAGAACCAGGGCACCATTATCAATATCTCGTCGATCTCCCGGGCCGGTAACGTCGACCAGACCAATTACTCCGCCGCCAAGGCCGGTGTAGCAGCCGCCACCGTGACCTGGGCCAAGGAGCTGGCGCGCTACGGCATTCGCGTGGCGGGCATTGCACCGGGGTTTATCGAGACGGAGATGACCCTGGGCATGAAGCCAGAGGCCCTGGAGAAGATGACGTCGGGCATTCCCCTCAAGCGCATGGGGCGGCCCGAGGAGATTGCCCATTCAGCGGCGTATATCTTCGAGAATGACTACTACACCGGGCGGATCCTGGAAATGGACGGCGGGTTGCGCCTTTAATTACCAGGTGACGCCGAACCCTGCGGTATAGCGGGTCTTGCTCAGCGCGCTTTCCGAGTCGCCACTAATAATGTCGCGCTCGGCCTTGAGGTTGAGGGAAGCCCACTCGGTGACTTTGTAGCGCAAGCCCATTTCGGCATCCAGGGAATAGTCGGATGGCCCTGCCAGCGGCTTGCCCAGCTCGCCATTGGTGAAGAACTCGACGGACTTGCCCACCAGGTAGCGGTTGTAGTTCCACTTCATCGCCAGCGAGTAGAAGTTGTCCTTGCCGCCATCCTGGTATTCATAGTCGGTGCGGTTGACCAACGAACCGAGGGAGAACGCGCCCAGTTCGTCATCCCAAAATTGGTAGCCCGGGCCGGTACCCACGGTGCGCTGGCGAGACAGGTCTTCGACTTTGTCGCGCTTGTAGGTCAAGCGCCCCTGCCAGAACCAGTGTTCGGTGAAAAAGCGGTCCAGGTCGTACTCCAGCCCCCAGTTGTCGGTGGTGGTCACGTCGTCCTGGAATTCGCGGTTGTATTCGCCCTGGGCGGTATGGCGCCACTGGCCATGGCGGGCGGTGGTCTTGAAGTCGATGTCGTAGTCGTTGGTGTCTTTTTCTGCGCGCTTGTAGTCCAGCGCCATGTCGACATTGCCCTTCCACACCAAGTCTTCGATCACAGGCTTGGGCTTGATGATCTGCTGGATGCTCGCCAGTTCGACAGTCTTGGGCGCCTCACCATTGGCCAGGGTGACCTTGCCGTCATCGGCCGCCTTCAGGGATTTGGCTTTCTCGCCGATGTAGGCGTCCTGTTTGACCAGCAGCTCCTGATCACTTTCCAGGGTTTTAACCTGCTTCCAGTCCACCGGGATGGCACCGGCATAATCAGTCTGGATCAGCAGCTTGCCGCCGTCGAAAACCTTTATCTTGCCGGTCAGGCGGTCACCATTTTTCAACCAGACGGTATCGGCGAGCAGCGGGGTGGAGGCGCTGAAAACAGCAAGGCATAGCAGGGTTCTGGACAACATAAGCGAATACAGGCTCAAGTTTGGCGGAAAAAACGGGCATTATCGGGTTGGATAACTTCTTAGCAAGGACTGACTCGGGTATTTGTATCGAGTTCCGTTCCCAGCCTTACATTTGCAGACATTTCCCACGAATAGACGGATATTTTCATCGGATATGCCCACCGTGAACACAACGACCGACGCCCCGCAAAGCCCGGCCGAAATGCGCCGCACCGTGCTGTACCTGACCCTTGCCCAAGTACCTGAAGGCTGCGTAATCAGTTACGGGGAGCTGGCGCACCTCGCCGGTTTGGGTCGTGCCGCACGCTGGGTAGGGCGCACTCTGAGCCAACTGCCCGAGGACACCAAATTGCCCTGGCACCGCGTGTTGGGTGCCGGTGGTCGGATAAGTCTGCCGGTGGGCAGCGCCTCAGGGGACGAGCAACGTGCGCGTTTACGCGCTGAAGGTGTCAGTATCCTGAACAATCGCGTTGATATTCAGCGTCATGGCTGGCGCCCGGTAGAGCACAGCGGTTAGAGTGCGCGCTTTATTTGCGTAATTCTGAGGCAGACTCCAGCCCATGCCCCGTAAAACCTGGCGCGCCGCGCTCGCCGCCTATGCCAGCCCCTCGACGTTAGTGCTGCTGTTGCTCGGCTTTGCTGCCGGCTTGCCTTACATGTTGGTGTTCTCGACGCTCTCGGTGTGGTTGCGTGAGGCCGGTGTGGCCCGCGAAACCATCGGTTACGCGAGCCTGATCGGCCTGGCCTATGCCTTCAAGTGGGTCTGGTCGCCCTTGCTCGACCAATGGCGCCTGCCACTGCTCGGCAAGCTCGGACGTCGTCGATCCTGGTTAGTCTTGTCCCAGACGCTGGTTATCCTCGGATTGATCGGCATGGGGTTCTGCGATCCGCAAAAACACCTGTCCTGGCTGATCGCTATCGCGGTTATCGTCGCCTTCGCTTCCGCCACCCAAGATATCGCGGTAGACGCCTACCGCCTGGAAATCGCCGACGACAGCCAGCAGGCCGCGCTCGCCGCCAGCTATATGTCCGGTTATCGCGTGGCCGCCCTGCTGGCCACCGCAGGCGCCCTGTTTTTTGCTGAAGGCTTCGGCTCCACCGGGTTCAATTACAAGCACTCGGCATGGACCGGCACTTACGTGCTGTTTGGTGTGCTGATGGTGCCCGCGCTGCTGACCACCCTGTTCATGCGCGAGCCCAATGTGCCATTGCGCACCCAACTGCAGGCCGGGCGCTACAGCTTTGCTCACCAGTTAGTCTCGGTGTTCGTATTGATCGTGCTGCTGGTCTCGGTACCGGCGATGTTCACCCAGCTGTACAACACTGACTTCGCCAGCGTGCTGTTCCAGGGCGTGAGCCTGCTGGATCTGCTGCTGGAAGACCGCGCATTCCTGCGGGCCATCCTCTATATCATCCTCACCACCCTGTGCCTGTCGACCATGGGCCGCCGGGGCCTGGCGCCGGTGCTCACACCGGTCAACGACTTTATCCTGCGCTACCGCTGGCAGGCCCTGCTGCTGTTGGGGCTGATTGCCACCTATCGCATGTCGGACACGGTAATGGGCGTCATGGCCAACGTGTTCTATATCGACCAGGGTTTCACCAAGGACCAGATCGCCGGCGTCAGCAAGGTCTTCGGCCTGATCATGACCCTGCTGGGTGCCGGCATGGGCGGCCTGCTGATCGTGCGCTTCGGGATCCTGCCGATCCTGTTTATCGGCGGCATTGCATCGGCCGGCACCAACCTGCTGTTCGTGATGCTCGCCGACATGGGCCCGGACCTGCAGATGCTGATTTTCACCATTTCCCTGGATAACTTCAGTTCCGGCATGGCGACCTCGGCGTTTGTCGCGTACCTGTCGAGCCTGACCAACCTGAAGTTCTCCGCCACCCAATACGCACTGCTCAGTTCGATCATGTTGCTGCTGCCGCGCTTGATCGGCGGGTATTCGGGAGTGATGGTCGAGAAGTTCGGTTACCACAACTTCTTCATGATCACCTGCCTGCTGGGTGTGCCGACGCTGATCCTGATCGCCTTGCACTGGTTCCAGGAAAGCCGGCGGATTCGGCTGAATCCAACCAAAGAAGACTGAAAACACGCGGTCAATGTGGGAGCGGGCTTGCCTGCGATTGCATCACCGCGGTGTAACTGACACACCGTGTTGCCTGCATCGCAGGCAAGCCCGCTCCCACAGAAGCCCTGCTCCAGCAACCAGATGCCTGTACGTCAGCGGCAAGCGCCCGTACAATCCCAAGTCATTTCAAGTCCAAGCAACCGACAACGGCCTACCATGCGCACCAGTCAATATTTGCTCGCCACACAGAAAGAAACGCCTTCCGACGCGGTCGTGATCAGCCACCAGCTGATGCTGCGCGCCGGCATGATCCGCAAACTGGCCTCGGGCCTGTACACCTGGCTGCCCATGGGCTTGAAGGTGATGCGCAAGGTCGAAGCCATCGTTCGTGAAGAAATGAACGCTGCCGGCTCTCTGGAAGTGTTGATGCCGAGCACCCAACCGGCTGAGCTGTGGCAGGAATCCGGGCGCTGGGAAGAGTACGGCCCTGAATTGCTGCGCTTCAAGGATCGTCATGGCCGCGATTTCTGCGCCGGCCCGACCCATGAAGAAGTGATCACCGACCTGATGCGCAACGAGTTGAGCAGCTACAAGCAGCTGCCCCTCAACCTGTATCAGATCCAGACCAAATTCCGTGACGAAATCCGCCCACGCTTCGGTTTGATGCGTGGCCGCGAATTCATCATGAAGGACGCCTATTCGTTCCACGCTGACCAGGCGTCCCTGCAGGTCACCTACGACCGCATGCACACCGCCTACTGCAACGTGTTCACCCGCCTGGGCCTGAAATTCCGCCCGGTTGAAGCGGACAACGGCTCCATCGGCGGTGCCGGCTCCCACGAATTCCACGTGCTGGCCGAATCCGGTGAAGACGACATCGTGTTCAGCAACGGTTCCGACTACGCGGCGAACATCGAGAAAGCCGAAGCCGTGCCACGGGAAACGTCGCGCCCTGCGCCAAGCGAAGAGCTGCGCCTGGTGGACACACCTGAGACCAAGACCATCGCGGCCCTGGTGGAGAAATTCAATCTGCCGATTGAAAAGACCATCAAGACCCTGATCGTGCGCGCCGAGGAAGAAGGCAAGCTGATTGCCCTGGTAATCCGCGGCGACCACGAGCTCAACGAAATCAAAGCTGCCCAGCAGCCTGGCGTTGCCAGCCCGCTGGTCATGGCCACCGACTCCGAGCTACGCGACGCCATTGGCGCCGGTGCGGGTTCCCTGGGCCCGCTGAACCTGCCGTTGCCAATCATCATCGACCGTTCGGTTGAGCTGATGAGCGACTTCGGCATCGGTGCGAACATCGATGACAAGCACTACTTCGGCGTGAACTGGGAACGTGACCTGCCGGTTCCAACCGTGGCCGACCTGCGCAACGTGGTGGCCGGCGACCCGAGCCCGGACGGCAAGGGCACCCTGGAAATCAAGCGCGGCATCGAAGTCGGGCACATCTTCCAGCTGGGCAACAAGTACAGCAAGGCGATGAAGTGCGAAGTGCTGGGCGAGAACGGCAAGCCGATCACCCTGGAAATGGGCTGCTACGGCATTGGTGTTTCCCGCGTGGTTGCGGCTGCCATCGAGCAGAACAACGACGAGAAAGGCATCATCTGGAGCGACGCCCTGGCGCCCTTCCAGGTTGCCCTGGTACCCCTGCGCTACGAAACCGAGCAAGTACGCGAAGCCACCGACAAACTGTATGCCGAACTCACGGCGGCCGGTTTTGAGGTGCTGCTGGATGATCGGGACAAGAAAACCAGCCCGGGCATCAAGTTCGCCGACATGGAACTGATTGGCATCCCACACCGGATCGTGGTCAGTGATCGCGGCCTGGCCGATGGCAACCTGGAATACAAGAGCCGGACCGAAGCCGAAGCCCAACCGTTGCCGGTGGCTGACGTGCTGTCTTTCCTTCAGGCGCGTATTCGTCGCTGAAAACCAGATCAAGAGTCGTCATGTTCAAGCGAAACACCATAGCCCTGGGGGGCGCCACGTTATGTGGCGCCCTGCTGGTCAGCGGCTGCGCCAACCAAATGTCGCAACGCAGCGAACACGAGGAACGTATCGAGCGCAAATTGCTCGATCACAGCCTGCAGATCGACGTGGGCGAACCCAAGGTGCTGGAGCTGCCGCAACGCCGGGTTCGCATTCACGAGCAAAAGACCTTTGAGGTCACCGAATTCGAAGTCACCCGTCGTTACGACCGCTACACGCCCTACCAGCCTTGGCGCAAACTCTACGAGATGCCCTTTGGCGCGGTCGCGCTTGTGGCGGGCGTCGGCGCTAACGTGGTGAATGTCTTTGCCCTGGGCAACCTGCCTTCCAGCATGACCCGCGATTGGCTCACCTACGGCGTGGACGGGATCAACCCGTTCATGAACGTGCAATCCAACGGTCGGGCGCAACAGAACCTGGCGGGTATCGATGAAGTCCAGCGCGACAAGCGCGTGGAGTATTCAAGCCTGCCCTGGAGAGAACGCCCGGTGCAGGTGACCGCCGGCAAGCAAACCCATGAGCTGACCACCGACCGCAACGGCGTGCTGCGCCTGAACCTGTTGGACAGCCCGTTTGCCGAGCAGGACCTGAACCGCATCAGCACTCTGAAGATCAGTGTGGAAGATGCCCAGGACGATGTGCACTCGGACTCATCCCTGGCCGTCAGCGGCACGCTGCGCAGCAAACTGCTCGAAGCCCACGCCTTGATCTACGACGACCTGGAAGACGACGAAGTCAACGAGTGGGTACACCGGGTCAAGCGTCTGTCGGAGCTGGGTTTGGAAGAAGAAGCCAGCGAGCTGGAACAAAGCCTGATCGAACTGACCCGCAATGATCCCGAGTTGCAGCAGGAATTCTTGCAGGCCTTGACCAAGGATGCAGGTCGCCTGGTGGCGGACCCTGAGGCACGCTGAAGCCGTTAAATGTGGGAACGGGCTTGCTCGCGAATGCGGTGTGCCAGCTGATGCATGTGCTGGCTGACACGCCGCATTCGCGAGCAAGCCCGCTCCCACATTTGGTTTCCGGTTTCTACCAGGGAAATTGGAGCTGCTCGTTGCCGTCGCTCAAATCCAGCAAGCGCACCCCTATTCCCAGCAATCGCACCGGCTTGCCGCCGCGATTGAACGCCTGGGTCAGCAACTGCCGGTAACTCTCCAGATCCCGCCCTGCCCCGGCCTGCTCCAGCGTGGTCTGGGTAAAGTCGTGAAACTTCACTTTGACGAACGGCTTGCCCGCCCGGTAGCTGCTGTCGATGCGCGCCATGCGCCCGGCCAGAGTGTCCATCAGCTCAGGCAGTTTTTCCAGGCAACTGGGCAAGTCCGGCAGGTCGACATCGTAGGTGTTTTCAACGCTGATGGATTGCCGGCGGCTGTCGTTCTGCACCACACGGTCATCAATCCCACGGGCCAGGCTCCAAAGCCGCTCGCCGAAGCTGCCAAATTCACGCACCAGCGCCAGCTTGTTCCACTCTCGCAGTTGCAGGCAGTCTTCGATCCCCAGCCGCGTCAGCTTGTCGGCCGTTACCTTGCCCACGCCATGGAGCTTTTTCACCGGCAGCGCCGAGACAAAGTCTTCCACCTGATCGGGGGTGATCACAAACAGTCCGTTGGGCTTTTTCCAGTCGCTGGCGATTTTGGCGAGAAACTTGTTCGGCGCCACGCCCGCGGAAACGGTGATGTGCAATTGGTTGGAGACCCGCCGGCGAATGTCCTGGGCAATGCGCGTGGCGCTGCCGCCGAAATGCGGGCTGTCGGAGACGTCCAGGTAGGCTTCATCCAGGGACAACGGCTCGATCAGGTCGGTGTAGTCGCGAAAGATTGTCTGGATTTCCTTGGAGGCTTCTTTATAGGCATCCATGCGCGGCTTGACGATGGTCAGGTCCGGGCACAGCTTCAAGGCGTGCCGGGACGACATGGCCGAACGCACACCGTAGGCCCGTGCTTCATAGTTGCAGGTGGCGATCACGCCGCGACGGTCTGCCGAGCCACCAACCGCCAGGGGCTTTTGCGCCAGGGTCGGGTCGTCGCGCATCTCGATGGCGGCGTAGAAGCAATCACAGTCAACGTGGATGATTTTGCGCTGCGTCATATATAAGGCGGTGGTTCTGGGCAGAAAACGAACAGGCGGGCAGTATCTCACTCACACCTGTATATAGCACCAGTAGTTTGATTCTTCCGCCTAAGCGGTAGGAAAATTCTTCGATGAATTCATTTTCTCAATCGAAACACACCCCCCAATAGAGCTGAAAGCCTCGGCCAGACTGGCCCCGAGCCCGATCAAGGTGCCACCTTGGAGAGCTAACCGATTGAACCACAAGCGCTTTTCTTTGAATCAGCGGTTGACACACTCCCGTTCCTCTGTAGAATGCCGACACACAGACGCGGGATGGAGCAGTCTGGTAGCTCGTCGGGCTCATAACCCGAAGGTCGTCGGTTCAAATCCGGCTCCCGCAACCAAACATCAAAAAAGGCTGCTCGAAAGAGTGGCCTTTTTTGTATCTGACGAAAAAGTCCTTTTGAAACAATGGCATGGCATCTTTCATGAAACCGTACACGGTTTATAGAGTCCATCTCATTGCAAGCTATGCTAAGTCTTCAAGCACTGTCCTTCTACGACCATTGGGCGCTGTCGCCGCACCGCGCGATACGCGTTAATATTTGTAATTATTTTGTACATAGGGATTGGTAACTTGGCTGGATACCTCCATCCTGTCGCGCACAATCCACGAGGTGATTGATGCGCGCCAACTCGTCTGAACCACAAGACCCTGTCACAGCGACACAACCGATCACTCCCACCCGCTTACGCTGGCTGGATCTGTTGAGCAAATACCGCCAACCCATTGGGCTGGCCGTCACCTTGCTGCTGTTCGCAATCGCCCTTATTGCCTGTCGTCACCTGCTGCTTGAGCTGGACTTGTACGCGCTCCACGATTCGATCCTGGAAGTGCCGAAGCCTGCACTGCTCGGCGCCTTCGGTGCCGCTGTCGCCGGTTTCATCATTCTGTTGGGCTATGAATTTTCCGGCGCTCGTTATGCTGGCGTGAAACTGCCTGCCAAGACCCTGGCCTACGGCGGCTTTACCGCTTTCGCCATCGGCAACGCGATTGGTCTGTCGATGCTCTCGGGCGGTTCGGTGCGCTACCGTCTCTATGCACGGTATGGCATCGGCGCTTCGGAAGTGGCCCGCATGACCGTGTTTGCCAGCCTGGCCCTGGGTTGTGCACTGCCGCCACTGGCTGCGCTGGCCACCCTGAGCAACCTGCCCGCTGCATCCAACGCGCTGCATTTGCCCGCGAGCTTGCTCGGCGGTATCGCCGGCGCTGTATTGCTGTTGACGGCGGCACTGTGCATCGGCATTTATCGCCGCCGCCTGCCGGAACAACCTTATCCGGACAACCTGCTGGTCAAGGCCGGGCGCCGCACCTTGCGCTTGCCGGGCCGTCGCCTGACCTTCCTGCAACTGATCATCACCGCCCTCGACGTCGCCGCGGCCGCCACCGTGCTGTATATGCTGCTGCCGGAAGCGCCACCCTTTGGCCCATTCCTGCTGGTGTACCTGCTGGCCCTGGCCGCCGGCGTGCTCAGCCATGTACCGGGCGGCGTCGGCGTGTTCGAAGCAATCCTGCTGGCCGCCTTTGCCGACAAGCTCGGCGCCGCGCCACTGGCCGCCGCACTGCTGCTGTACCGGATGATCTATGTGGTACTGCCGCTGTTGATCGCCTGTGTGTTCCTGCTGGTCAATGAAGCCCAGCGCCTGTTCCATACGCAACAGAGCCTGCGGGCGGCCTCGGGCCTTGCTGCACCCATCCTGGCCGTACTGGTTTTTTTGTCAGGCGTGGTCTTGCTGTTTTCCGGCGCAACCCCGGAAATCGACTCACGCCTGGAAAACATCGGCTTCCTGATTCCTCATCGCCTGATTGACGCTTCGCACTTTGGTGCCAGCCTGATCGGCGTGCTCTGCCTTCTGTTGGCCCAGGGGCTGCGTCGCCGGTTGTCCGCCGCGTGGATGCTGACCATGGTGCTGCTGCTGACGGGCGCCCTGCTCTCCTTGCTCAAGGGTTTCGACTGGGAAGAAGCCAGCCTGATGACCATGACTGCGGTGCTGCTGGCGATCTTTCGGCGCTCGTTCTATCGCGCCAGCCGCCTGACCGAACTGCCGTTCTCGCCGCTGTACCTGGTGGCCAGCGTATGCGTGCTCGGTGCGTCGATCTGGCTGCTGCTGTTCGCCTACCAGGACGTGCCCTATAGCCATCAGCTGTGGTGGCAGTTCACCCTCGACGCCAACGCCCCGCGCGGCCTGCGCTCGCTGCTGGGCGCCGCCGTGGTGCTGGTGGTGGTGTCGCTGACCTGGCTGCTGCGTACCGCGCGCCCGATCATCCACCTGCCAACGCCTGAGGAACTGGAGCGCGCCACCAAGATCCTGATGAACTCGGCGCAACCCGATGGCGGGCTGGCACTGACCGGCGACAAAGCCCTGCTGTTTCACCCCAACGACGAGGCGTTCCTGATGTACGCTCGTCGCGGTCGCAGCCTGGTGGCCTTGTACGATCCGATCGGCCCGACCCTGCAACGGGCCGAAATGATCTGGCAGTTCCGCGACCTGTGCGACATTCACCATGCCCGCCCGGTGTTCTACCAGGTGCGCGCCGAGAACCTGCCGTATTACATGGACATCGGCCTGACCGCGATCAAGCTGGGTGAAGAAGCACGGGTCGACCTGAAACGCTTTGACCTGGAAGCCAAGGGCAAAGAGATGAAGGACCTGCGCTACACCTGGAACCGCGGGACCCGTGATGGCTTGTCCCTGGAGATCCACGAACCCGGCCAGGCCCCGATGGAGGAGCTGAGAGTCATCTCCGACGCGTGGCTGACCGGCAAGAACGTGCGGGAAAAAGGCTTTTCCCTCGGACGATTCAGCGACGACTACCTCAAGCACTTTCGTATTGCGATCATTCGCTTCGAAGGACACCCGGTAGCGTTTGCGAACCTGCTTGAGACCTACAGCCACGACCTGGCCAGTCTCGACCTGATGCGTGCGCACCCGGACGCGCCGAAACTGACCATGGAATTCATGATGGTCGGCCTGATTCAACATTATAAGAACCATGGCTACGCCCGCTTCAGCCTCGGCATGGTGCCGTTGTCGGGCCTGCAACCACGACGCGGCGCCCCGCTGACCCAGCGCCTGGGCTCGATGGTGTTCCGCCGTGGCGAGCAACTGTATAACTTCCAAGGCTTGCGCCGCTTCAAAGACAAGTTCCAGCCTGACTGGGAACCCCGTTATATGGCCGTGCCCGCAGGACTTGATCCGCTGGTGGCACTGGCCGACACCGCCGCCCTGATTGCGGGTGGCTTGACTGGATTGGTGAAACGCTGATGATTCGACGCTCCTGGCGGTATGTATTGGCAATCTTGGTGGTACTGGCACTGATCCTCGGTGGCGGTTACTGGTACTGGAACCGCCCTGCACCGCAACCGACTCTGGAACAACTGCCCCAGGCCGATGGCACGGTCCTGACCCGTGTAACCCCAGGCACCGCACCTAAAGCCCGGGTGGCCGTGGCCGTGCTGGCCGACGAAACCCTGACCGACAGCCAGTTGATCGCCCTCAGCCAGGGCGGCGCGGCGCAGATCGTTCAAGTGATCTTGCCCAAGGACGACTGCAAGCTGCAGGAACAGGCCCTGCAAACCGCCCTGGGCCAGCTTGCCGGCCCGGCGACCCTGGTGAGCGGCATCGGCCCTGGCGCATCGCTGGCCTGGCGCTGGCTGGCCGCACAGAACGACGACAAGGCCAATGCCATCTCCGTCGGCTTCGCGCTGGCGCAGCCAGGCTGCAACGACCCGCTGCCGAAAACCTCGGCCCACGGTAGCTGGCTGGTGGCCTGGAACGATAACCCTGACGATGATGCCGCCAGTTTCGTACGCGACACGCCGCGCGCCACCACCAGCATCAGCGACTACGACGTTCACTACCCGCAAGTGCTGAACAACGAACTGCGCAAGCAACTGGTGGGTTCGGACAACGGCGGCCTGGCGATCCCGGTGGTCGAAGTGCCGGCTGGCCAGGCCAAGGACACCGTCACCCTGTTCCTCTCCGGCGACGGCGGCTGGCGTGACCTGGACCGCGACGTGGCCGGTGAAATGGCCAAGATCGGCTACCCGGTGGTCGGCATCGACACCCTGCGCTACTACTGGCAGCACAAGACCCCGGAACAAAGCGCCAAAGACCTCACCGAGCTGATGCAGCACTACCGGCAGAAATGGGGCACCAAGCGCTTTGTGCTGACCGGTTACTCGTTCGGCGCCGACGTGTTGCCGGCCATCTACAACCGCCTGCCGGAAAACGAGCAGCAGCGTGTAGACGCGATCATCCTGCTGGCCTTTGCCCGCACCGGCAGCTTCGAGATCGAAGTGGAAGGCTGGTTGGGCAACGCCGGTAAAGAAGCCGCTACTGGCCCGGAAATGGCCAAGCTGCCGCCTGCCAAGGTTGTGTGCATCTACGGTGCCGAGGAAGTCGACGAGAGCGGCTGCACCGATAAGACCGCAGTCGGCGAAGCCGTGAAGCTGCCTGGCGGCCATCACTTCGACGAGAACTACCCGGCGCTGGCCAAGCGTTTGGTCGATATCATCGAGAAGCGCCAGGGCAAGACCCCGGCCGAATAAGCGCCCACAAAAAAGCCCCCGCTGCCGCAAGGCACCGGGGGCTTTTTGTTGGGCTTACATTTCTACTTGAGTGCCGAGCTCGATCACCCGGTTAACCGGCAGCTTGAAGAAGCGCAGGTTGCCGTTGGCGTTCTTGAGCATGAAGGCGAACAACCCTTCACGCCAGCGCGCCATGCCCTTGATGCGGGAGGCGATCACGGTTTCGCGGCTGAGGAAGTAGGTGGTGCGCATCGGGCTGAAGTCCAGGTCGTCCAGATGGCACAGCTTCAGCGCCTCGGGCACGTCCGGCTCGTCGACGAAACCGAAGTGCAGGATCACCCGGAAGAAACCCTCGCCATAGGAATCAACTTCGAACCGACGCTGGGCGGGTACACGGGGGATATCTTCGTAGACCACCGTCAACAACACCACCTGTTCATGCAACACCTGGTTATGCAGCAGGTTATGCAACAAGGCGTGAGGCACGGCATCCGGGCGCGCGGTCAGGAACACTGCCGTGCCTTGGACGCGATGAGGCGGCTGCACACGGATACTGCTGATAAAGATCGGCAACGGCAGCCCACCTTCGTCCAGCCGGTCCACCAGCAGCTCCTTGCCGCGCTTCCAGGTGGTCATGAGGATAAACAACACAATCCCCGCCAATACCGGAAAGGCACCGCCCTGCACGATCTTGGGCACGTTGGCGGCGAAGAACAGCCCATCCACCAGCAGGAAACCGATCAACACGGGGATCGCCAGCACCGGAGGCCATTTCCACAGCAACAGCATCACCGCCGACACCAGAATGCTGGTGATCAACATGGTGCCGGTCACTGCCACACCGTAGGCCGAGGCCAGGGCGTTGGAAGATTCAAAACCCAGCACCAGCAGGATCACGCCCACCATCAGCGACCAGTTCACTGCGCCAATGTAGATCTGGCCTTGTTCGGCGCTGGAAGTGTGCTGGATATGCATGCGCGGGATGTAACCGAGCTGTATCGCCTGGCGGGTCAGGGAGAACGCCCCGGAGATCACCGCCTGGGAGGCGATCACGGTGGCCAACGTCGACAGCGCCACCAGCGGGATCAACGCCCAATCCGGTGCCAGCAGGTAGAACGGGTTACGGGCCGCCTCTGGATTTTCCAGCAGCAGCGCACCCTGGCCAAAGTAGTTGAGCACCAACGCCGGCAGCACCAGGGCGAACCAGGCACGGGCAATCGGCTTGCGCCCGAAGTGGCCCATGTCGGCGTAGAGCGCTTCAGCACCGGTCAGTGCCAGCACCACCGCGCCGAGAATCGCCACGCCCATGCCAGGATGAGCGGTGAAGAAGCGCACGCCCCACACCGGATTCAGCGCATTGAGCACTTCAGGGTGCTGGCTGATGCCGTGCACACCCAAGCCGCCCAGCACCAGGAACCACACCACCATCACCGGCCCGAACAATTTGCCGATACGGTCAGTGCCGTGTTTCTGGATCAGGAACAGCCCGACCAGCACCACCAGCGAAAGCGGCACGACCCAGCGCTCAAGGCCATCAAAGGCCAACTCCAGGCCTTCCACCGCCGACAATACCGAGATTGCCGGGGTGATCATGCTGTCGCCGTAAAACAGCGCCGCACCGATCAGGCCGAGAATCACCAGCACCGAACGCAACTTGGGATAAGGCGACGCCGCCCGCCGGGCCAGTGCCGTCAGGGCCATGATGCCACCCTCGCCCTGGTTGTCGGCGCGCAGGATAAACAGCACGTACTTGATCGAAACGACCCAGACCAACGACCAGAAAATCAGTGCCAGGATCCCGAAGACCCCATCATGATTGACCGGAACCCCATACCCACCGGTAAACACCTCTTTAAGGGTGTAGAGCGGGCTGGTGCCGATATCGCCGTAAACCACCCCCACTGCCGCCACCAGCATGCCGATCGGCTTTGCGTTGGAATGCTCGGCACCTGCTGCCTGACTACTTGCCTGACCCATCAACCACTCCTGCCCTTTGACCTGCGGTCTTTTATAAACAGCGCGCCTGCTGCGGGCGCCTATGCTGTCCACAGCATGCGCTGTTTTACTTCTCGTTACAGACGATTTATTGACCGAGGAAATTCACTCAGATGCAACGGCGCGAAGCATAGCGCAGCACTCGTCGTATTTCCCTGCATAAAGCTGGTCAAGAGCGATTCCCGTCGCTAGAATTGCGCACTTTTTGATCAGAGGCGCACTAAGCGCCCATCCGCAGCCTTTCGTGCACGACGGGCGGCGTCATTCAATACCGAGGTTAGACATGTCCACCACCATCGCAAAAGCCAACCCCAAGGTCGGCTTTGTATCCCTGGGTTGCCCAAAGGCTCTGGTCGACTCCGAACGCATCCTTACGCAACTGCGCATGGAAGGCTATGACGTCGTGTCCACCTACCAGGACGCGGACGTGGTGGTGGTCAACACCTGTGGCTTCATCGACTCGGCCAAGGCAGAGTCCCTGGAAGTGATCGGCGAAGCCATCAAGGAAAACGGCAAGGTGATCGTCACCGGCTGCATGGGTGTGGAAGAAGGCGCCATCCGCAACGTGCACCCGAGCGTGCTGGCCGTGACCGGCCCGCAGCAGTACGAGCAAGTGGTCAACGCCGTGCACGACGTAGTGCCGCCGCGCCAGGACCACAACCCGTTGATCGACCTGGTGCCGCCGCAAGGCATCAAGCTGACGCCGCGCCACTACGCCTACCTGAAGATTTCCGAAGGCTGCAACCACAGCTGCAGCTTCTGCATCATCCCGTCGATGCGCGGCAAGCTGGTGAGCCGCCCGGTGGGCGACGTACTGGACGAGGCCCAGCGCCTGGTCAAATCCGGCGTGAAAGAGCTGCTGGTGATCTCCCAGGACACCAGCGCCTATGGCGTCGACGTCAAGTACCGCACCGGTTTCTGGAACGGCGCGCCGGTGAAAACCCGCATGACCGAACTCTGCGAAGCCCTGAGCAGCCTCGGCGTGTGGGTGCGCCTGCACTACGTTTACCCGTACCCGCATGTCGACGAGCTGATCCCGCTGATGGCCGCCGGCAAGATCCTGCCGTACCTGGACATCCCGTTCCAGCACGCCAGCCCGAAAATCCTCAAGGCCATGAAACGCCCGGCCTTCGAAGACAAGACCCTGGCACGCATCAAGAACTGGCGCGAGATCTGCCCGGACCTGATCATCCGTTCCACCTTCATCGTCGGCTTCCCCGGCGAGACCGAAGAAGACTTCCAGTACCTGCTGGACTGGCTGACCGAGGCCCAACTGGACCGCGTCGGCTGCTTCCAGTACTCGCCGGTGGAAGGTGCTCCGGCCAACCTGCTGGACGCTGCCATCGTTCCAGACGACATCAAGCAGGACCGTTGGGAGCGCTTCATGGCGCACCAGCAGGCCATCAGCTCGGCACGCCTGCAACTGCGCATCGGCCGTGAGATCGAAGTCCTGATCGACGAAGTCGACGAACAAGGCGCGGTTGGCCGCTGCTTCTTCGATGCGCCGGAAATCGACGGCAACGTGTTCATCGACGACGCCAGCGGCCTGAAGCCCGGAGACAAGGTCTGGTGCACCGTGACCGACGCCGACGAGTACGACCTGTGGGCTGAAAAGCGCGCATAAGGTGTAAAGAATTGAAAAAGCCCTGCTTCTGGACAAGATGCGGGGCTTTTTTAGGTCTATCGTTTTGCCCATCAGTGCCAAACATCAGCAAGGGTCAGCGGGCATGCGCCAGCATTCGGTTATCCATACACCCAAATCCAGCGACTATCAGGAACTGACCCGCATCTGGGAGGCTTCGGTGCGGGCCACCCATGACTTCCTGCCGGACAGTTACATCGAGTTGCTGAAAAACCTGGTGCTGACCCGCTACCTCGACGCCGTGATGTTGATCTGCACCAAGGACTCGCGCCAGCGCATTACCGGGTTTGCCGGAGTAGCAGCGGGCAAGGTCGAGATGCTGTTTATCGACCCCGAACACCGTGGCCAGGGCCTGGGCCGACAATTGCTGCGCTATGCCGTCGAATCCATGAACGCCGACCAACTGGACGTCAACGAACAGAACCCGCAGGCACTGGGCTTTTACTTCAAGCAGGGCTTTGAGGTGATCGGACGTACGGACCACGACGGCATGGGCCAACCTTATCCGTTGCTGCACATGCGTTTGCGCCAGGCCCAGCAACAGGCCCGCCGCGGCTAAATGAAATGGAGCCGGGATTAACCGGCGCCACACAGGTACAATAGCCGCCCCCTTTTGTTTCGGCCCTTGTCATGACTGAACCCCTACGCCTCTCCAAACGCCTCATCGAACTGGTCGGTTGCTCCCGTCGGGAGGCCGAGCTGTTCATCGAAGGCGGCTGGGTCACGGTGGACGGCGAAGTGATCGACGAGCCGCAGTTCAAGGTCACCACCCAGAAGGTCGAGCTTGACCCTGAGGCCAAGGCCACTGCGCCGGAGCCGGTGACCATCCTGTTCCACGCCCCCGCCGGTGTGGATGCCGAGACGGCCATGGCGTCGATCAACGCCGAGACCCTGTCGGAAGAACACCGCTTCAGCAAGCGCCCGCTCAAAGGCCACTTCCTGCGCCTGACCGCCAGCAGTGACCTGCAAGCCAAGGCCAGCGGCCTGCTGGTGTTCACCCAGGACTGGAAGATCCTGCGCAAGCTGACCGCTGACGCGAACAAGATCGAACAGGAATACGTGGTGGAAGTGTCCGGCGACATGGTCGCCCACGGCCTGAACCGCCTCAACCACGGCCTGACCTACAAAGGTAAGGAATTGCCAGCGGTGAAAGCCAGCTGGCAGAACGAGAACCGCCTGCGCTTTGCGTTGAAAAACCCGCAACCGGGTGTGATTGCCTTGTTCTGCGAAGCCGTTGGCCTGAAAGTCGTCGCCATTCGACGCATCCGCATTGGCGGAGTCTCCATCGGCAAAGTGCCGGTAGGCCAATGGCGCTATCTGTCCGGCAAAGAAAAGTTCTAAGACTTTTTTCGCCGCCGAATCTCTCGACACCGCCTGCCTGGGCGGTGTCCACAGTTGAATGACCAGGATTGACCACCATGATTCACAATGACGTACTGCGCAGCGTGCGCTACATGCTCGACATCAGTGACAACAAGATGGTCGAGATCATCAAGCTCGGCGGCATGGAAGTCACCAAGGAAGACTTGCTGACCTACCTCAAGAAAGACGAGGAAGAAGGCTTCGTGTTCTGCCCGGACGACGTCATGGCGCATTTCCTCGATGGCCTGGTGATCTTCAAGCGCGGCAAGGACGAAAGCCGTCCACCGCAGCCAATCGAACTGCCGGTGACCAACAACATCGTCCTGAAGAAACTGCGGGTGGCCTTCGAACTGAAAGAAGACGACATGCACGCGATCCTCAAGGCTTCCGAGTTCCCGGTGTCCAAGCCAGAGCTGAGCGCGCTGTTCCGCAAGTTCGGCCACACCAACTACCGCACCTGCGGTGACCAGTTGCTGCGCAACTTCCTCAAGGGCCTGACCCTGCGCGTTCGCGCCTAAGCCCGTGAGCTACAGCGTCTCGCCCATCGGCTTTGTCCGCTCCTGCTTCAAGGAGAAGTTCGCCATCCCGCGCCAGCCACAACTGGCGCCTGCCGCCCGGGGCGTGCTGGAGCTGGTGGCGCCGTTCGACCAGGGTGAGGCGGTGCAGGGGCTGGAGCAGGTCAGCCATGTGTGGTTGCTGTTCCTGTTCCACCAGGCGCTGGAAGACAAGCCCCGGCTGAAAGTGCGCCCGCCTCGCCTCGGTGGCAACACGTCCATGGGCGTGTTCGCCACCCGCGCGACCCACCGGCCGAATGGCATTGGCCAATCGGTGGTCAAGCTGGACAAGGTAGAAGACGGCCGCCTGTGGATATCCGGCATCGACCTGCTGGATGGCACGCCGATTCTCGACATCAAGCCGTACGTGCCGTACGCAGACATCGTTGACACCGCGACCAACAGCATCGCCAGCGCTGCGCCACAGCTGATTCCCGTGCAGTGGCTGAAGACGGCGCTGCAACAGGCAGAAGGCCACGCTCAGCGCCTTGACGAGCCGTTGGTGGCGTTGATCGAACAGTGCCTGGCGCAGGATCCACGGCCGGCGTACCAAACGCCGGGGCCGGAGCGGGAATACGGGGCGCAGTTCTGGGACGTGGACGTGCGGTGGCACTATCCTGAAGCCGGAATGATTTGTGTGCTGGAAGTGGTGTCGGCTGGATAAACCGGAAACAAATGTGGGAGCGGGCTTGCTCGCGAAGGCGGAGAATCAGTCAATACATCTGGTGACTGTTACACCGCCTTCGCGAGCAAGCCCGCTCCCACTTTCTTTGCGTCGCCCTTATTTCTCGACGAACGCACGCTCGATCAAGTAGTCACCCGGTTCACGCATACGCGGGGAAACCTTCAGACCGAAGCTGTTCAGCACTTCACTGGTTTCATCCAGCATGCTCGGGCTGCCGCACAGCATGGCGCGGTCGTCTTCAGGATTGATCGGCGGCAGGCCGATATCACTGAACAGCTTGCCGCTGCGCATCAGGTCGGTCAGGCGGCCTTCGTTTTCGAACGGCTCACGGGTCACGGTCGGGTAGTAGATCAACTTGTCACGCAGGGCCTCGCCGAAGAACTCGTTCTGCGGCAGGTGCTCGGTGATGAATTCGCGGTAGGCGACTTCGTTGACGTAACGCACACCGTGGCACAGGATCACTTTTTCGAAACGCTCGTAGGTTTCCGGGTCCTGGATCACGCTCATGAACGGCGCCAGGCCGGTACCAGTGCTAAGCAGGTACAGGTGTTTGCCCGGCTTCAAATCGTCGAGCACCAGGGTGCCCGTCGGTTTTTTGCTGATGATGATCTCGTCTCCTTCCTTCAAGTGCTGCAATTGGGAAGTCAGCGGGCCATCAGGCACCTTGATGCTGAAGAACTCCAGATGCTCTTCCCAGTTCGGGCTGGCAATGGAGTAAGCGCGCATGAGCGGGCGGCCATTAGGCTGTTGCAGGCCGATCATCACGAACTGACCGTTCTCGAAGCGCAGGCCCGGATCGCGGGTGCACTTGAAGCTGAACAGAGTGTCGTTCCAGTGATGAACACTGAGGACACGCTCGTGGTTCATGTTGCTCATGTACGGGGGACTCCTGGAAATGGGTCTGCGCCAAATGATGGATGCGCAATTGCACAGCATTCTAATGGCGGCGACAATATCTGTTAACTGGATTATTAAGATAAGGGTTATCGGTTATATCGATATGCGATTTACTCTACGTCAACTGCAAGTCTTCGTCGCCGTCGCCCAGCAGGAAAGCGTCTCGCGCGCTGCTGGCCTTCTGGCCTTATCTCAATCCGCCGCCAGCACCTCGATTACCGAGCTGGAGCGCCAATCCAGCTGCCAATTATTCGACCGCGCGGGTAAACGCCTGAGCCTCAACGCCCTGGGCCACCAGCTCTTGCCCCAGGCGGTGGCACTGCTGGACCAGGCCAAGGAGATCGAGGACTTGCTCAACGGCAAGTCGGGCTTCGGCTCCCTGGCCGTCGGCGCCACCCTGACCATTGGCAATTACCTGGCCACGCTGCTGATCGGTAGCTTCATGCAACAACATCCCGAGAGCCAGGTGAAGCTGCATGTGCAGAACACTGCGCATATCGTGCATCAGGTGGCGCACTACGAAATTGATCTGGGTCTAATCGAAGGTGACTGCAGCCACCCGGACATCGAGGTGCAAACCTGGGTGGAAGACGAGTTGGTGGTGTTTTGTGCGCCCCAGCATCATCTGGCCAAACGCGGCCAGGCCACCATGGAAGAGTTGACCCATGAGGCGTGGATCCTGCGGGAACAAGGCTCCGGCACCCGCCTGACCTTTGACCAGGCCATGCGGCATCACCGCAGCGCGCTGAACATTCGCCTGGAGCTGGAACACACCGAGGCGATCAAACGCGCGGTGGAATCAGGCTTGGGGATTGGCTGCATTTCCCGGCTGGCGCTGCGCGACGCCTTCCGGCGCGGCAGCCTGGTACCGGTGGAAACCCCGGACCTGGACCTGGCCCGGCAGTTCTACTTCATCTGGCACAAGCAAAAGTACCAGACCTCGGCCATGCGCGAATTCCTCGAGCTGTGCCGTTCCTTCACTGCCGGGGTGCAGCGCAGCGACGAGATTGTGCTGCCAACCATTGCCTAGATCAGGATCACGGCCCACACCAGGGTAATCATGGTCAGCGCGACAAACTGTGCGGCGCTGCCCATGTCCTTGGCGTTTTTCGACAAGGGATGCAGGTCCAGGGAAATCCGGTCAATCGCCGCTTCCACGGCGGAGTTGAGCAATTCGACGATCAACGCCAGCAGGCACACGGCAATCAGCAGCGCCCGCTCTACCCGGCTGACGTTCAGGAAGAAACTCAACGGAATAAGGATGACGTTTAGCAACACCAACTGACGAAAAGCCGCCTCGCCGGTGAAGGCCGCACGCAGGCCATCCAGGGAATAGCCCCCCGCGTTGAAGATACGTTTGATACCGGTTTGACCTTTGAAAGGCGACATAGAGTAGGCAACTGAGCAAAAAGGTGTGGGGAAACTAGAGCAAGCAAAGTCAAAAAAACGTGAATGAACAGCATCTTAGTGCTGCGAAATTGACTCAAGTTGTTGCAGCAGCAATGCAGCCTGGGTTCGCGTACGCACACCCAGTTTGCGGAAAATCGCCGTGACATGGGCCTTGATGGTCGCTTCCGACACGCTCAACTCGTAGGCAATCTGCTTGTTCAACAGGCCTTCGCAGACCATGGTCAGCACGCGGAACTGCTGGGGCGTCAGGCTGGCCAGGCCATCACGGGCGGCCTTGGCTTCGTCGGAGACATTAATCTCTTCAAAGGCTTGGGGCGGCCAGGAGACATCGCCATCCAACACCGTGCGCACAGCTTTCTGGATATCTTCCATGGAGCTGGACTTGGGAATGAAACCACTGGCACCGAACTCCTTGGAGCGCACCACCACTGACGCCTCCTCCTGCGCCGAGACCATCACCACTGGAATTTGCGGGTATTGCCCGCGCAGCAGCACCAACCCGGAAAAGCCGTAGGCACCCGGCATGTTCAGGTCCAGCAGGACCAGGTCCCAGTCGGATTTTTCGGTGAGGCGGGTTTCCAGCTCGGCAATGCTGGCGACTTCGACGAGGCGTACATCCGGCCCCAGGCCCAGCGTGACCGCCTGGTGCAGCGCGCTGCGAAACAGCGGGTGGTCATCGGCAATCAGGATTTCGTATGTGGCCATTGATTAAATGATCCTGTTTTTATGGGGGCACTGATGGGTTCAGTGCTCGCCAACGCGCAAGGTGGCTGCCAGGCCAGCAGTCACCAAAGGGCGCGCTCAACGTCAAAAGACGACGTATCCAATCTGTGACAGCGCCCCAATCGGCGCCAAGCATGCCCAGCGCAGCCTGGGTGGTCAAGCGCTACGCCCGTGGCTATTTTAGCGGGCTGCGTGTTTGCGCGGCCATCATGCAAAGGTCGGCTGGCCATGACCCCTATAGATAAGGTGCCAGACGAGTATGGACGACATCGGCCGGGTCCAGCGCCAACTGAAACTTGGCGGCCAGGTAGTGGGTGCTGAACACGTCCAGATAGGCGTCGAGCACTTCGCTGGCCGCCTGATCCTCAGCGAGCTCCAGGCACAGGGCCGCCACTTCGGCGGTGCAGAAATGATCATCACGCTTGGAGCGGCGCAGTTTGTAGCGCGAGAGTTGCTCGGGAGCCAGGCTCAGCACCGGCAAGTGCTCCAGGTACGGGCTCTTGCGGAACATCTTGCGCGCCTCACTCCAGGTACCGTCCAGCAGAATGAACAGCGGGCGCTTGCCCTCTTCCAGACTGACCTGGTTGACCACCCGCTCCGGCGCCACAAATTCGCCGGGAAAGACGATATAAGGCTGCCACTGCGGGTCGGCCAACAAGGCGAGCAACTCAGGCTCGACTTCAGTCCGTGACCAGGGGAATGCGGTGGTGTCGTTGATCACATCGGCAATCAGCCAGCCGGTGTTGCTGGGCTTCATCGGCTCTACGTCATGCATCAGCAGGCACATGCCGGATTTGGCCTGGACCTTGGGCCGCCAGGCACACAGGCAATATTCGGGAATCACCCGGCAGTCAGGGCAGCGCTCGGCCCGGGAGCCCCGCGCAACAAACGGTTTAACGGCGCGGGCCAGGCGCTGGGTGCGCAGACGGGAGACGGCATGGCTCATCGGGCGCGCCGCTGCATGAACGTGGAAATCGACACGGATAGAACTCGGGAAGGCAAAAGTTACCGCAGTTTACCAGAGGCGCCCTCGCCTACCTGCACTTCCCGGCAATAGGCTGGCCGTAGTGGCAGGCGGTCACCTATAATCCCGCGCCACTGAACGCACAGCGCAGTGGCTGGTCTATGCACCAGTAACCGAATCAGGAGAGTTTCATGCTGCGTCTTATGCCACGCCTTGTAGTTCCGTCCGTCGCCCTTGCGTTGGTGTTGCCCCTGGGTGCCCAAGCGGCCTCGTTGCTGGAGGCTCAACTGAACAGGAAGCTGCAAAGCGTCGCAGAGGAAAGCAACAAGAACTTGCCTCGGGAAATTGACGATAAAACCCTGGAAGTGGCCTACACCGTTGAAGGCCTGCAACTGATTGATCATCTCAGCGTACTGCCAGACCGCGCCGAGCAAATGCGCGCCAATCCCAAGGCCGTGTACTTCCAACTGGGTCAAAGCGTGTGCCTGAACACGGGTTATCGCGAGCTGATGGCCAAGGGCGCGATCATGCGCTACGAGATCACCGAGAACAAAACCAACCGCCCGGTGGCGTCGGTGAAGTTCCAGGAAGCAGACTGCCCGGCGCCAGCGGCGGCGAAGAAGAAAAAGTAAGCGATGCCTCCTGTCGCGCGCCGCTGATCAGCGGCGCGCAATATGCCCCTCTGCAGCCTGCGCCATTGCCCGTTCGCGGCACCGTCTAAACTCCCTCACAAGTGATCAATAAGCGGTTGCCAGCCAAGACTTTCTAGGCTCATGATCAATTCATCCTGAAAGCCTGGAACATCGGGTTTTCACACCGTTCTGTAACATTTTCAGGGCAAAAGAGGTTTGCCCTCCTGAGCGTGCAGTGCAAAGGTTTTTAAACATAAGGAATATACAGAACCGGTTTCGCCCACCTCGTTAATCAGAGGCAACGACACATGCAGTGTCGTGGTGCCGACGAATTTCTCGTCGGCACCCAGGGTTCTGTGAAGAAGGAGAAGTTGAATGCCTTACGAACCGAATGAACTCCTGATCCGTCAATTTCAAGAAAACGGCACTGACCTCACGCAGCAGGTCGACGCGCAACTCCACCTGATTGCGCCCAACAGCCCGAACATCCCCCTATATCGCGACATGATCTTCACCGTGTTGCGCATGGCCCAGGACGACCGCAGCCGCTGGAACGCCAAGATCACCTTGCAGGCAATCCACGAACTGGACCACGCCTTCCGGGTACTCGAACAGTTCAAGGGCCGACGCAAAGTCACGGTGTTCGGTTCGGCGCGCACGCCGGTGGAAAGCCCGCTGTATGCCTTGGCCCGGGAAGTGGGCGCGGTCCTGGCCCGCTCGGACCTGATGGTGATTACCGGCGGTGGCGGCGGCATCATGGCGGCGGCCCACGAAGGGGCTGGGTTGCAACATAGCCTGGGGTTCAACATCACCCTGCCGTTTGAACAGCACGCCAACCCGACCATCGATGGCACCGAGAACCTGCTGTCCTTCCACTTCTTCTTTACCCGCAAGCTGTTCTTCGTCAAGGAGGCCGACGCCTTGATCCTGTGCCCAGGCGGTTTCGGCACCCTGGATGAAGCGCTGGAAGTGCTGACCCTGATCCAGACCGGCAAAAGCCCGCTGGTCCCAGTGGTACTGCTGGATGCACCGGGCGGCAACTTCTGGCAAGGCGCCCTGGACTTTATGCGCAGCCAGCTTGAAGCCAATCGCTACATCTTGCCCACTGACCTCAAGTTGGTGCGCCTGGTGTACAGCGCTGAGGAGGCGGTGGAAGAGATCAATCAGTTCTACGCCAACTTCCATTCCACCCGCTGGCTGAAGCGCCAATTTGTGATTCGCATGAATCATCCATTGAGTGACCGTGCACTGGCCCACCTGCAGGAGGCATTTGCCAGTCTTCGCCTCAGTGGCGACTTCCAGCAAATTGCGTACACCGGCGAGGAGCATGACGAACCAAGCTTCAGCCATCTGACACGCCTGGTATTCAATTTCAACGGGCGTGACCAGGGACGGTTGCGGGAGTTGGTGGACTACATCAACTTGCCAGAAAACTGGGCCCAGGCTCAGGGAAAAACGCAGCAGCGGGTGACGGAGACGGCGTGATTTGCCCCCGAAACGCAAAAAGGCCCGCTATTTTCATAGCGGGCCTTTTGGGTTGTGTCAGGTAGAACGATGCGCAGGTTTGGCCGCTGCGCAGCCCAGCGGGAGCAAGCTCCCTCGCCACACCAAGCCCCGCAATAATCAGAGCAACCATTTACAGGCGCAGCCTTCAGTCATCCATATCTCGACCGCTCAACAGGCGGCTGATCATCTCCATCGAAAACCCCCGATAACTCAGGAAGCGACCTTGCTTAGCCCGCTCCCGCGCATCAATAGGCAGATGGCCGGCAAACTTGCGCCGCCAGGTATCTTCCAATTGTGCCTGCCAGTTGATACCGCACTCACGTAAGGCGAGCTCGACATCAGCACGCTGCAGGCCACGCTGACTTAGCTCTTCACGAATTCGCGCAGGGCCATAGCCGGATCGGGCTCGGTAAGACACAAAACTTTCGAGGTAACGGGATTCCGACAGCAGTCCTTCTTCCGTCAAGCGGTCCAGGGCTGCGTCGATCATCTCAGGATCTGCGCCGCGCTGACGCAGTTTACGCGTCAGCTCGACTCGACCGTGCTCGCGACGTGCGAGCAGGTCCATTGCAGTGCGCCTTACGGCGACGGGTGTATCCAGGACAACACTCATCGTTTGCTTCAGATGTCAGTGTCGACTTCTTCTACTTCTTCAACCGGTTCGCGGTTGGCGGCGGCCTTGACGTCGGGTGCCGGGGTCAACAGCTTGTCGCGGATCTGCTTCTCGAGCGTAGCGGCAACATCCGGGTTATCCGCAAGGAACTTGGCCGAGTTGGCCTTGCCCTGGCCGATCTTGCTGCCGTTGTAGGCATACCAGGCACCGGACTTCTCGACGAAGCCGTGCAGCACGCCCAGGTCGATCATCTCGCCGTTCAAGTAGATACCCTTGCCGTAGAGAATCTGGAACTCGGCCTGGCGGAACGGCGGAGCTACCTTGTTCTTCACGACTTTAACGCGGGTTTCGCTACCGACAACCTCGTCACCTTCCTTCACCGCGCCAGTACGGCGGATGTCCAAACGGACCGAAGCGTAGAACTTCAGCGCGTTACCACCGGTGGTGGTTTCCGGGCTGCCGAACATCACGCCGATCTTCATCCGGATCTGGTTGATGAAGATCACCAGGCAGTTGGCGTTCTTGATGTTACCGGTGATTTTACGCAGGGCCTGGGACATCAGGCGGGCTTGCAGGCCCACGTGCATGTCGCCCATTTCGCCTTCGATTTCAGCCTTCGGTACCAGGGCTGCCACGGAGTCGACCACGATCACGTCGATGGCGTTGGAGCGCACCAGCATGTCGGTGATTTCCAGCGCTTGCTCACCGGTGTCCGGTTGCGAAACCAGCAGGTCGTCAACGTTGACGCCCAGCTTGCCAGCGTATTCAGGATCCAGGGCGTGCTCGGCATCGACGAACGCACAAGTGGCGCCCATCTTTTGTGCCTGGGCAATCACCGACAGAGTCAGGGTGGTTTTACCGGAAGATTCAGGACCGTAGATTTCAACGATACGGCCTTTTGGCAGGCCGCCAATGCCGAGCGCGATGTCCAGACCCAGAGAGCCAGTAGAGATAGCCGGGATCGCCTGACGGTCGTGATCGCCCATACGCATTACGGCACCCTTGCCGAATTGACGTTCGATCTGACCCAGGGCCGCAGCCAAGGCTTTCTTCTTGTTGTCGTCCATTAAAGTCCTCACGTAATCAATAAGGCCTGGCGGCCAACACCTGTATAAGTAGACAGTATTGTTCCACAAAGATCCGTGATCGCCTACCCCTGATTTTCTATTTCTGCTGCAGCTCGTCGCAACAAGCCCTCTAGCGCGGCCTTTACCGTTTGTCGGCGGACCTCGTCACGGTTCCCAGGGAAGTGTTCAAGCTCGGTGGTAACCTCATCGCCCACGCCCCAGGCCAGCCATACGGTGCCCACCGGCTTGTCCGGCGAACCGCCATCGGGGCCGGCCACGCCGCTGACTGCCACGGCAAAACGCGCCAGGCTTTTCTCCTGGGCACCCCGGACCATCGCCTCCACCACTTCGCGACTGACGGCCCCGACCTTGGGGAACAGCGCTTCCGGCACATTCAACTGCCGGGTCTTCTGGCGATTGGAATACGTGACATAGCCCGCCTCGAACCAGGCCGAACTCCCGGGAATCCGCGTGATCGCCTCGGCGATGCCGCCGCCGGTGCACGACTCGGCCGTTGTGACGTGGGCATTGAGAACCTGCAAGCGTCGACCAAGTTCAGCGGCGAGTTGAGTAATTTCCTTCACGGTCATCTCCTGGAGTGGACGGGCGTTTGCCTACCCTACAGGAGCCCATGGGCCATGCAAGTTACAAGAGACTAACGCGCGACGGCCCGGACATACGCCTGGCAGGCGCGCAAGGCGATCATGGCGTTATCGCCGTCGTCGGTGATGCCGATAATTCGTTGAGCATGCGCCGGGTCAAGTCGGGCTCGCGGGGCGCCATGAACCACGCCGCCGGGGGTGGCGGTGGCTGGCATTGGGCAGCCGCTGGCTGAGTCGCTGGCGTCGAGAAGGACTGACAACCGCACATCAGCAGTGGCCAGGCGATCCCGCAGGTGAGCCTGATCGCGCTGTGCATCGGAAAGCTCCCGGGTGTGTTGTTGGTCGCTGGCGCTGAGTTGTTGTTCCAGTGCCAGCCGTTTGTCCTGTTCCACCTGTTGTTGACGTTGAGCCGACAGGCTTTGTTGGCTCAGCGCTTCGGCATGCAGCGCCTCCAGGCGCTCAAGTTGGATGCCATACCGCCAAGCCTGTACCTGCCAGGCAATACCCGCCGAGACCACCACCAACAGGAAAAAGCCAAGCAGGCGATACGACGTCAGGAGGCCCATAACACCGCCTTCGCCCGGGCCCACAACTGCGTGCGGTTCTCCAGACCGTTGAGGCCGCCATTGATACGCCGGGTGATAGTGGTGAACTGGTCCTTGTCAGCCAGTTCGTTCAAGCCATTGCTCTGCCAGAACCACGCGGCGGATTCGCAGGCCCATTGCGGTTGCTCCAGCAACTCCGGTTGCTGCAACAGACGCTCATCGCCGAACAACGCCTGGCTGCACGCCAGGTAGTTGCGTCGGCCGGTGATCTGGATCAGGCCACGGCCACGGTATTTCTTGCCATCGCCATCGGCTTCGGGGGTGTTGCCGAGGCGGGCGGCCAGGGTGCCGGTGTCGTATTTGCTCAGGTATTGATCACTGCCCAGTTCACGTACGTAGCGCAGTTCGCCGGATTCGTGGCCGATTTGGGCGAGGAAGGCGGCGATGCGTTTGGGGGTGGTGATTTGCCGATTGGACATAGCTGTGTTCAGCGCAGATACGAAAACGCCCGCTAGGGCGCGGGCGTTGGGCATGATTTGCACAAGATCATTCTGGGTTATCGGCATGAAAAAACCTCCGAACTCACGAGCACCACACTATTGTACAAGGCCAACCATCCAGTCCGGTTTAACCGGTCGAAATTCGGAGACTGGAAACTTCGAGTGCTGCGGCCAATCACGCAACAGTTGGAAATAAGCCAGCAGTTGCGCAAATTGTCCTTCTGTCAGCGTGGTATCTCGCTTCAGGTCGGACTCATCCCGATGGCGCTCGCGAAGCCACTTGATACTGTCGATTTCCGAAGCCCGCCAGAGTCGTTCGGATTCACATTCGTTCGTGCTCCTCAGTTTTTCATCGAGATGCCAGGACGAGCCATCCCAAACGTGATCTGACCCGGGGCGTTTCAGCGAGGTAAGTTCCAACGGCAACTCACCTAACTGCTGCCATTGGATCTCCTCGCCGGTATCCGTTCGATACACAAGGCCGCGCAGGTCCGGAACCAGGCTCCAGATAGCTTGAGCATCTTTAACGTGAACCGCAGCAAAGCCGGGCTCAGTTACAGGCGGGGCTTCACTGAAAGCCATGGAGGGGATAAGCCAGCCCCCCTCGACAAGTGGATCGGGGTCAGCAAAAGCAGTTCCGATGTATTCGCCCGTTACCGGGTGTGCCTGATAAATAACAGGGGCAGAAGTAGTCATGATTGACCTCAATACTTGATGCACATGAGACGGGAAGTGTTGCGCGGACGCGTTTCATTGCTGGTTCTAGGTACGCCATTAACGCCGTTGGTAACGGGGTCACCGGTGCTGCCGATATTGAATGTCGCGTTGGAACCGCCCCCCACACCGTTCCAGTTACCTGGGCTGCCGTTCAAGGATGTACCAGGTCGCGGCCCGTGCCAGTGGCCCTGCATCGAGTCGAGTTGCAAAGAACCGAGCGTGCGCTGTGGATCAACACCACGCCCATCATCAAAACCGCGAATAAACTCGCCACGGCTATCGGGCAGGTTAAAGGTAGTACTGCCATCTCCCGCGCCGTAAAAAGTGCCAATGGCCGCAAACAACTTGGCATACGCAGTACGCGAAACTTCTGCGCCGTTTTCTTTCAGGAAACCAGTTGGCACATCAGGGCCTGCATACTGGATCGAAGTGCCGACCGGCAAAAAATCGCTCGATTTGAGGTTGCCGTCATGCCACAGGGTACGTGTGGGGTTCCATTTGCCGGAGTTATCGCACCCGCGAACGAGGATGACTGTCTCACCACTGCCCTGTTGAAAGCCTAATTGCCCAGCATAGTTGCCGCTGCCATAAGGAATGTTCACCAAGCCTACATACTGGCCAAAACTGGTATTGCCTTCGCCAAAGAAGTAGAAACCACCCGGCAAGCCCACGCTATCAATAGCAATGGCCGGTGCAACATTGGAACCCAAGCCGTACTGACCGATTTTGAGTGCATCGGTGATTCCATATCCGGCCAGCGATGTTGCTTTATCTGCTTTGGCTGCCGGATTGAAGTTCCCGTCATGCCACAACATGCGCCAAGTTCCCTTGCCATCATCTGCAACTCGACGTACTCCGAACCATTCGCCTGTAATCCCCGCAAGGAGATCAAACCCATACTTACCATCGGGATACTTTATATGCAGCCCAGCGCCGTATCTGACCGCATCGGGCCGATCCGTCGTAGCGTCGGCGAGTGTCACGAACTGCGTGGAAGTTAATTCTGAGGAGTTTCCTTTCACCACGGCAGGAATAGTAAGAAGTCCGCCCGCCCCCGCAGGCATGGCATCCGTAATCCCATACCCCGCCAACGTCGTCGGCTTGTTCTTCAACTTCAACCAATCACTCAAAACGCTAAGCGCCTGCGCCAACTGATCGGTCTTCGTCTCATCCGGCGCGATCCCCGCCGCCGCCAGCACATTCAAAATCTCCTGCGTAACCCCATTCCCCCAAGCCGCCGGAATCAAACTCCCCGGCGTCCCGGTCACCGGGTTTTCATCCACAAACTTGCCATTCACCAGCCCAACGCTGGGCACACTCTTTGGATAATCCACGCTTCTACCCTCTAGTCATAATTGATGTGCACCTGCGTATGAGCAGGTGCGCTGCGATGAATCAGGCACTCCAGGGCATTGCCCGGATTGACGCCAAACCGCTCGCCCCAATAACTCGCCCCAAACCGCCGCCCCAGGTGCTGGCGCCCGCCGGTGTTGAGCGTCCACATGAAGTGCGCCTGCCAGGTGCCAAAATGCGCAGCGCCAAACCGTGAGCGGCCCATGCGCGGGGCGCGATGTTCAGTGACACTGGCGTCGGGGTAGCCCTGGCTGCGGGCGATTTCGATGTAGTACGCGGCGCGCTGGCTGCCCACCGCCAACAGGCGTCGACGCACTGCCAGGCGACGGTCGTCGTACAGCGGGCTCAAGCCCAGGCAGGGATCGGGCAGTTGCATCACCCTTTCCCACTCCGGCACCAATTCGCTGACGGTCGCGGGGTCCATTTCGTTTTGCAGGTCGCAGGCCCGGGCGTCGATGCGTGTGAGTTCTTCGGCGATGCCTTTGAGCACCGTCTCCAACTGCGGCACGGTCTCCAGGTCCCAGGCCGGACCGCTGGGCAACAAGGCGATCAGTTGTTCCTGATACTGGCCGGCAGTTCTTACTCCAGCCATGTGATACCTCCGAACACCAGCAACTGATTCGTCTCCGCTGTAACGTCCGCCAACGGGTTTGTGAGGGTGTGATCGGTCTCGCCGGTCGCAGTGCTGATGGCTTCGGCGATATGGGTCAGCAACAAGGTGTCGCCCAAGCCGGCCTCGCGGTTGTGCAGGTCACGCAGTTGGGCCTCGACAGCCGCGCGCACGGCGCTGGTGTCGGGGGTCAGGCGCAGTTGGTAAGCCACCGGTTTCATCACGGGCGCCAACACATACACATCAGCGGTGACGGGCCGCAGCGGCTCGATATGGGCTTGAACCTGCGCCAGCTGCGCGGTATTGGGGATCGGCTGCGGGTCGTCGTCACGCATCACGAACACCCCCACCGTCCCCGGCCCCAGGTAATTGCCGCGACACCACGCGCGGGTAATGCCGGGCACTTCGAGGGACCAGGTCTCGTAATCCTGTGCTGAACCGCCCTGGGGGATAACGCGATAGGAACGAATCACCCGCGCCCGCAGCGACTCCAGGGTTTCTCGCGCCACACCGCCGGTCAGCCCCGGCGCCAGCACGGTAAAGGTCGAACCAATACCTTGCAGCGGTTGCACCGCGATCAGGCTCAGCCCGGCGTCAGCGTTGCCCAGGGCGCCGGCATCTATCGCCTGTACCGTGGCGGTGTTGAGGCCGACATGGGTGGTGCCCGCAGCGGTGACTTTGAAGCTGCGACCATCGCTGGCTTGCAGCACCGTATCCACATCCAGCACCGCGCCCGCCGCTGCGGTAAAACTCACGCTGCCACTGGCGGCCACCGCCGCCTTGCGCGCCTGGTTCAAACGCAGCGCGGCGATGCGCTCCAGGGTGGATTCATCCGCGGTATCCGGCAGGATCTGCTCAGCGATCCAATCGAGATAACCGTACAGGCCGAACGCCGCACCACTGAGTGTGCGCGCCAGGACCTGGGCATCGGACTGGCGCAGCGAATCGCTGGCCAGGTCGCTTTGGGTGCGCTTGATCAGCACCGGCAGCGAAGGGGTTTCAAACGGCATAGATCACCTGCCAACTGTTATCAGGGTTGATGTCCAGGCGCTCGCCATCGGCCAGGGTCAGCTGCGTGCGCAAGTTGAGACGCTGGGCGTCGAGGCGCTCACTGAGTACTTCGATGGCGCTGCAATGCCCGTCGTCGATCAGCCATTGCAAGGCTTCGCGGGCATAGAATTCGGCGTCCAGTTGCGTCTGGCGGGTCAGCTTGACCCGGCGCAGCAACCACAGCCTTGAGCCGATACGGTCGTCGGCCACGCTGGGGAAACTGTCGCCCCACCAGCCAAAGCGCTCGTCATCGTCAACGGCGTCATCCGGCGCAGCACGGCGCCAGGTGAACAGGCTGATCAGCACCGAACGGGTCAGGGCATTTTTCAGGTTGTCGGAGACAAACATCACTGGCCTCCCGCCGGCGCGCCGGTCTGGCCGCTGCCGGGCTGTACGCCCACATGCACGTGCCGGATCTGGCTGATGCCGCCGGCAATCTGATCGCCCTGGGAGATGATCTTGCCGCTCTGGGTCAGGGTCGGCGTATCAATGTTCACCGCCTGGCTGGCGCGGATATTCAGGGTGCCGGTTTCAATGTCGATCACCCGCCCGCGCTTGAAGTGAACCTTGTCGCCTTCGTCGGTGTAGATCGCTACTTCGCCCGGCGCCAGGGACTGCAAGCGATAGCGACGGTCAGCCACCACCAGCACGATGGCATGAGAGCGGTCCCCGCCCAGGAACGTGGCGATGCCTTCAGCACCGGCCAGCGGATTGCTGGTAAAACCGTAGGGTTCGAAGTGCTCCATGTCGTCGTTCACTTCGCCTGCGGTCAGGCGCATTTGCAGCGATTGCAGCTTGGTGGCCGAGTGGGCGAGCACGACAGTGCCGCGCGCCAGCAGGCGAGTCAGTAGGCTCATGGAAATTCCTTGATGGTTAAGCGGATGGCAACGGATTGGCATCAAAGGTGGACGGCGGCGCCACCTGTAAAGTGGTGATCGAACCTTGGTCGGAGAGCGACCAGGTGACTTTGGAGATCAACATGTCCTGATCAAATCCCAGCACCGGATCGATCACCCGCACCAACAGGTTGTGGCGCCACAAGTCGCCGTTGGACTGCCGCCAGCCTTGCACGGTGTAAGTAGTCGTCAGGGCTTTTCCGGTACGGGTAGCACGCTCCCAGTCGGCGCGTTGCTGGGCCAGCTCGGGGGTCAACTGCGTCGGCTCGCTGATCACCGTGACGCGTTTTCGCGCGGCTTTTTCATCCCGGGAAATCCCTGAAACCTCACTGACCGCCGCTGCACTTTTCTGATCATCGCCCTTGTGCTGGCCGATGACGCGGTACTCGGAAAACACCGAGCCATAGTCCATCGGTGCGTTAGCCGAAAGGATGTTCTTGCCCAGCTCCAGGCTGTCATTCGCACGCCCTGCACTACCGGGCAATGCCAGCACCAGGCGTCCGTCCGCATCGTCGGTAGAAAACACCCGATACAGCGTCAGCAAGCGGTCGATGGACTGGAATACCGTCTCCCCGGGCACGATGCTGTGGGTATGCAAGCGTGTGGTCTCGGCAATCTCGCTGTGCACCTCGATGCCATAGGTGGCCGTCAGCGCACGGACGATGCTCAGCAAGTTTTGCCCGCGCCACTGGCCGGGCTGGTTGATCGCTGCGCAGTCCACCAGGTCTTGCGTCACTGAAGCGCCCTGAATACTCAGGCTGATCTGCTGGCCGTCGTAACTGACGGGGGCCTTGAACACAAAGCCAGTGAGCACCAGATCGCAACCGATGCGCACCTGGCAACGGGCGCCGGGCTTGATCGGCGCTGTCAGGGTTTGCCCGGGCCATTGCCAGGTGACGTTGAGGGTGAAGGTGCGAAATTGACGCTCCAGGTCGGCGCTGATTTCCACGCTTTTCCAGCCGCCATAATCCAGGCCATCCACGGTCAGGGTGACGGCATTGTCCAGCTCATTCATGGGTTACTCCCTGACCACTTGCAGGTCCGCCGGTGGCAGGAAGCCCGGATGGGCCACCCGATTGCGCTGCACCACCTCGCCCACTCGCGTCGCGTCACCGAAACGTTGATACGCCAACAGCAAGGCCGGCATGCTGCGCATTGGCGTCAGGTTGACCAGCCGTACACCGGACGATGCCACCGCCGTCAGATGCGTGAACATCTGTTGGCGCAGGTCGTTCAGCGCAACGTAGTGCCCGGCGTCGGCCTTCAATGCGGCTTGCCACATGGCTTCGTTCAGAAGGTCACGCAGCACCAGCACATCGTCAGCCACCGGCACTTCGCGGCGCTGCACCGGCTGTGCCGCCTGTTGCGCCAGGGACGGCGTGGTGCTTAGGGTCACCGCCTTGGTCGCCACCGGTACGTCCGCCAGCCAATGGGCGATCTTCACCCACAACGCGTCCTGTACCAGGTTGGCAGTGGCCTGCACGGCGGCCACGCTGTCCTTACCGGTAGTCAGCTTTGGCACGTCGATATTCCGAGCCGCTTCCACCTGCTGCGAGAGGTTGGCCAGCATGCCGCGATAGCCGCTGCGGGCAAATGCCTTCAACTCCTTCACATCACCGAGCAAGCCCTTGAACTCGGCGCTCAGCTCCTTGGGCACTTCCTTGATGGCTTTGACCAAGGCATTCAGGTCGCCATACAACTGAATCAGTGGGGCAAACTGCTGCTCAATCACCTGGTAAACCTCTGCCAGGCCATTGCGCAACGCCTGGATACCCACCCTCGCCTGCTTCACCAGTGCGACGGCCTGCTCAAAACGCAGCACCGCCGACCCCAGCAAACTGTCGGCTGACACCAGCAACAGCTGGCGGGTATTGACCGCCGTAGTGGGAAACTTCAAGGGTTCGTCGGGATAGAACTTCAGGGCAAAGGTCACCAGCCCGCCGTCCTGGCGTGTTTGGGTCATCTCGCATTCGCCGACCTTGACCTGCAACCGGCCAAGCCACGGGTGCACCAGCTCGCCGGCGCCCTCCTCCAGGGCCTTGAGCAACTTGTCGCGTTGCTCGAGACAGTCCTCGCCCACTATAAATGCCGTCAGCTCATGCACTCTGGACTGTTGGCCCAGCCCTTCAAAAAATGGCAGGTCGCGCTGAGGGTATTCGTGCAACTGGCCCTTCTTGCCGACCGGGACTTTTGCCTGGTCGACCCAAAACCCGACGCCACGAAACGACGCCGGCAACAAACGATCACGCCAGCTCATTGGAGCCTCCAAGGGACAGGGAACGGTAGCCGACACGTGGGGTGACACTCAGGCCGGGCTGGTTGGTTCTGGGCTGGTAGACCCGCAGGCCGGCCGGTGCGTTGTCGAAGCTCACCCGCAAGTCGCCGTTGAGCTGCGTGCGGTTGTTGGCAGCGGTTTGTTGCAGCAGCGAACTGGAGCTGGACGCCAAGGGTGATACCAAGCCAGGCCCCTTGCGGAACCAGGAGGGATTGCGCGCGCTTTCGGCATTGCGTTCCTGTTGCTCGGTGGTCAACTCCAGCACACTGCCGGTCGCCTGGTTGATCACTTCACCCAGCCCACCGTTGAACAACTTGCGAATCGGCGCGGTGATCACCGCAAGCTTCTCCGACAGCGCCGTGAACCAACTCAGTACCGGGGCCCACATGGCTTCAAGTTGCTCCATCGGATGCCAATCGTCGAACAGGCCACTCAGAACCACAAAGGCGTCCTGGGCCTGCAACTTGAGATCACTCCAGATCGAGGCAAATGCGCCGCTGACGCTACCCCAGACGGCAGAAATCTTGTCCAGGGGCGACCAATCGAAGTAACTGCTGACGATGGTAAAAGCCGCCAGCGCGGTGAGTTTGAAGTCACTCCAGATCGCCGCAAACATCTCACTGATCACACCCCAGTTGGCAATGATTTGCCCTTGGGGTGACCAACTGAACAGGCTTTTCATGAACTCGACCACCGGCACACTCAGTGCTTTGAGCAAGTCCCAGAGGGCCGCAAAAAAGCCGCTCAACGGCGTCCAGTTGTTGACGATCAAACCCATTGGCGACCAGGAAAACAGTGTGGTGAAAAAGCCGACCAGGGGCTGCGCCATCACCTTCAGCGACGTCCACAACCCTGCAAAAAAGCCTGTGATCGGCCCCCACAAGCGCATCACCTGTTCCAGCGGACGAAACGCAAAGACCGTCTGAAAAAACTCGCCCATCGTTCCAATCGCCGCCATGACCCGCTCGCCGAGCCCGACAAAAAACGCCGAAATCGGCTTCCAGTTGGCGACGATCAATCCCGCCGCCACGGCAATGCCCACGGCCACCAACACTATCGGGTTGGCGCTGAGCACCAGTTGCATCAGCCCCAGCGCCTGGGACACGCCGGTGACAGCCGCTTGAATGGCGGTAAACGCCACTGCACCCGCTGCGAGGCCCTGCACCAGCTGCGGATTCTCGGTAAGCACTTGGGCCACCGAGGTCAGCAACGGCTCCAGCCCGACCACCACCGCCGTGACGGCGGGTAACAGCGCGGTACCGAAAGCCACTGATACCTTGTCCAACGAGGCGTTGAAATCCTTCAGGCCCTGCGCCGCCGTTTCGGTAACGCCCTGCCCCACGGCGGCATTCACTTCGCCGACCTCAGCCATGAACGCCAACGCCGATTTGATACCGCTGACAAACGGTGCCGCCAGCCCGCCGCCCTTCACCAAACCGGCGATATCCAGCTTGCCGAGGCCCGTCTGTTCCAGGTTCTGCCTGAAGCGCCCGACCGTGGCCTGAAGCGCAGCGAGCTTGGGCGACAGCTGGTCGATCCCGGTCAGGCGCACGGCGGTACTTTCTACTTTCTGAGCTTCTGCCATCACTGCACCTGCTGCATCGCATTGATCCGTTGCGCATGCTCCAGGGACTCCCGGAGCGTATCCAAAGGCCTGGCCAGCATCTGTTCGGGGTCAACCTTCCAGAACCAGGCCAGGTCGTAGGCCACCGCAATCAGCTCGGCGACGGAGCCTGCGCCGCACTCATGAAAAAACCGGCGACGGCCCAGCTCAGCGCGTTGAAGTCCACCAGGTCGAGCTGGTTGACCGACGACGGCGGAATGCCCGCGCACACCGCGATGTACTTGGCGGCCACGTCGAGGTCGAGACTCACGTCTTCGCCCTTGTCGATCTTGTACGGCAGCGCCTTGATCGCCCGTACCTCCTGCACCGTCGGGCGGCGCAGGGTGAGTTCGGTCAGTGGCTCGCCGTGGGCCTCGATGGCCACTTGCAGCTTCACCGTATCGGTCATTGCCAGGTCCCCTTGATGCCTTCGAATTTCAGCTCGATCACGGCGTCGTCGCCCTTGGCCACCGGCTCTTCCACCAGGTAGGCACCGGCCAGCACATAGACCTTGCCGTTGTTGAATTCGCAGGTGACGGTCATGTCGGTGCCGGCGATCAGTTGCTTCAATGGAAAGTCCGGCGTGTGCAGCGCGGTGACTTTGAAGGACGGGGTGATGTCGGTTTCCTTGTAGAAACCCGGCACCACGGTTTCCCGCTTGACGGCCATCAACGGTGCTTCGCAGCCGCCGTTGATGGTCAGTTGAGCGCCGTCCACTTTGACGTAGCAGGTGCCCGCAATCAGTTGACCCATGATGTTTCTCCCAAAAATAAGCCCGCACTCGGCGGGCTGGAATCAGTTGCGAAAAGCGCGGGGCTTATACCGCCGCGTCGTACTGCAAGCGGAACTGGTTGAGCAGCGCAAACACCCGCAGCCCGTTGACGTAATCCGGCGGGAACAGCACGTTGACCCGGCTCGGGTCCTGGCTGTCGCGCTCGACGATCAGGTGCTCGGCGAACAGCTCGGCGTTTTCCACATGGCCTTCCAGTTCCAGCTTGGCGTACTGGGCGATCAGCTCACCGCGGATAGTGCTCGGGGTGACGATCGGCTGGCCGGCGCCAAAACGCGTGCCGTCTGCGGCGAGTTTGTGGCGCCCGTACTTGCTGGTGATCACGCTTTGCAGACGGCGCACGATAAAGGCCGACTGGTGCAGGGTTTCGCTGTCCAGGTAGGAGTTGTCCGCCTGGCCGAAAGCGTTCTTCTGGTAGGTGGTGATCGCCCGCTGAATGCGCACGTAACCGCCTTCGTAGTAAGCGGTGGCGATGCCGTAGTTGAGCAGCGATTGGCGCTCGGTCAGGGTGAAGCGCTCGCTGGCGTCCGCCGGGTCGAGGCCTGGCAGGCTGCCGCTTTGGGTCGGACGGCTGGCATCGGCGGAGATAAATACCGCCGTGCGTGCGGCCAAGGCGGCTGCCTGGAGCCAGAACGGTTGTGGTACGCCCGGCTCCATGGCCTGGATGGTCACGTGCTGGTCGTTACGCCCTTGCCCGGCCGCCACCAGGGTGCCGATGGTGCCGCGCTTGGCGGTGTACACGTGGCCGAACAGTTGCTTGGCCCAGGACCAGCGACCGCTGTTGTCATCCATCACCGCTTGCCAGGCGTTGAGGCTGGTGGTGTCGGCCCACGGCATGCAGATGAACTCGAACGGCTCGTCACCCAGCGCAGCCAGCGCCGCGAGTTGGTCCGGTACACCGGCGCCCGCGGCCATTTTGCCGAGGACAGCGGTCAGGCCGTCAGGGAGTTGTTCACCGTTGCTCTGGCCCAGGCGGTTGAGTTGCAGGCTGATGTCGTTGCCACTGTCACCGGTCCATTTGGCGGTCAAGGTGACGGTGCCATCGGCGGCTACCGCACTGACCGGCAGGTCGGCACTGGCGTTGATTTTCAGTGCCAGGGCGGTGGCGGCAACGGCAGCGGTCGCGCCATTGATCACGGTGGCTTGAACACGGGTGCCACCGACGTACAGGTTGAGAATGCCACCTTGGATGGCGGTGCCGGTCAGCTTGAGCTCGGCCTTGGCCGCGCTGCCTTCGGTGCTGTGCAGCGGCAGGCACCAGATCTCGCCCACCGGGTCACTCTTGCGGAACGTCTCGTACATCGACGCCAGCATCGAACCCTGGCCACCGATACGCTTGGCCATGGCCGCGCTCGACACCAGCACCAGGCTGCCGATTTCCGGGCTGGTGACGTTGTCGTTGACTTGGGCCACGATCAACCGGCGCAGGGCAGACGACGCACTATTGGCTGCCGAATTGTCCATCTCGGCGTAGAACAGCGGCACACGAATGTCCGCCGGAATATGACTGAATCCAATCGCCATTATTTGGCTCCCTGTGGTTTTGCCGCCTTGACGGCTTTGGTTGTGATGTCGCCATCGGCCAGACGTCGACGCCACCAGGCGTTGTCCGGGACTTCGCGGCCTTCGGCCGGCAACAGATCGCCCGCCTCCGGGTCAGGTACGGCACGGCCGGCAACCGGCAGTACGGTGATGCGTTTGCTCATGGTTTTACCTCGGCAGAAAACGTCATTTCCAGGCGCCCGTCGGGGCCTGGGCGTTGCAGATTGGGGTCGGCCGGGTCGATGGCATCGACCCGCACCGTCACCCCGTTGAAGGACGGCAGAGCGTCCAGCTCAAGCTCGAGCCAGGTTTCCGCTGGCTGTGTGCTGAGGTTGCGTCCCAATTGGAACTCGGCGAAAAAGCGCAGCCGGTAGAGCCCGCGGGTGTTCGTCAGCAGCAGCCAGTCGCCGCCTTCGTATTGGATGGGCTCGTAGAAGCGCTCGGGCTTGAATCCCACTAGGGCGCGCCAGACTTCGGCGCGCAGGGCGTGGAGTTGGTCCATGGTTAGGGCTTGTTGGCCGTCCACCAGGTCGAGTACCAGCACCACGCCAAAATGCTCGCGGATAGTTTGCCGGGTGGTGTTTTGCGAACTGTTCGCGGTGGCTGCGTCAGTGATCGGCGTAACGACCGCAGCGGGTGCACCGGGCAGGGTTTGCAGGGCATCGAGATCGAGACCCGCGTGCACCTGTTGGTTGAAACCGGGGCAGTGATCACGCAGGTGAGTCAGTAACGGGGTGATCTTCATGGGGGTCACCGGGCAATAAAAAACCCGCTCGGGAGCGGGCTTGGTTAAAGGGGGAGCGGCTAGACCGTCAAACCACTGGCGACAATCGAACTGCGATAGCCCGTCTTCGGCACCCCGGTATGCGTCACCGTTTTGATCGACCACCGTCCTTGCATGTACGTCGGCCAAGTCTCGTCCAGCAGCAAAAGGCCTTCGGCCGCCAGCAATGGGTTACCTGGGCAATCAATGGTTAGCGTTCGTCCTTTAAGGCTGGCCCGGCCCAACTCGCGCTCCGCCACCACCCGGGCTTCATTTTCGCTCTGATAGCGCTGGCGCAGGACGGTAAACGGGGCAACCCCGACCTGGACTACCCGCAGCTTGCCTGCCGCCGCATCCCACCAACTGGTTTGGCAACCTGCGTATTTGGCGCGGGCTTTCTCCTCAAACTTGGCGCTGATAAATGCCTGGTCGCCGGGGCGGTTGTTCTGGGTCACGGAGAGTTTTACCTCCGGCAGCATCTGGCCAGAAAGCGTTTTAACCTGCCCGCTGTCAGCCAATACATACAGCTCGTTGAAGGGCTTGCTGACCCCACCGTACTTCCCGGCAAGCCGGGTGATAAAGGCCATGTCGCTTTCATTGGACTGATCGATATGGGGAATGAAAATACCCTCCAGGCTCGGTGCAACACGGGGTGAAAAGCCGTGGCGGGTCACCAGTTGGCGGAACAGCGCCCCCAGGGTCGTCGGCCCGTAACTGGCAGACCGGCGCTGCCGATAGCCGGTTTGATCCTGCACACTGAACGGAGCTGCGGTGGCTCCCACCACCAGGCGCATGGGAAACAGGAACGGCGTTAGATGGGTAACCACAAACTCGCCCTTTTCCACCAGCCCCGTCTCCAGGTAGCCCGCCCGAAAACCGATCTTCCCGCTCAGGCTCGGCAAGCCTTCCAGGCCTTCGATGTTGAGGGTGAGTTCCAACTGGTCAGATTCAATACCGGTGGTATCCGTATGGCTCCACTGCATGATTCGCTCGTTGAGCAGGGCTGCGTTGGCGCCGTAGAACTCGACGATCGGGGTAAATCCCATTGCCATGAAACCTCCTTAATCCCAGGCCGACACCGGACGCACCGCAGCCGGTCGCGACTCCACTTCGGGCACGATTACCCAAACACCCGCCGGCAAGACCGGACCTTGCTCGGCAAGGTCGGGGTTCAAGCGCCAGAGGTTTTCTTCAGCCTTGTCATCGCAGCGGCCAAGCTCGCGGTAGAGCAGCAGGTTGACCGAGTCACCGGCAATACTTCGCACTCTACGCATTGACGAACTCCTCCAGCACCAGTGTCCAGCCGATCACCAGAGCGGTGCCGTCATCGATCACACAGGACTGATCTTCCGTGACCGAGGTGATGCGCCACAGTCCCCAGTTACGACCGATACCGTCCACCAATGGCAGCGGCGCCCGACCGTTCTGCAGGGCGCGCAGCTCGTCCAGTCGTTGCATGCCCACGGCGTACGCGGCTTTACCTGTGAACGTGAGCTTTTCCAGGTTTTGCCCTTTCTGCCGCGACTGCGGCTTGCTGGCAATAATCTCCAGATTCGCCCAGCCACCGTCCGTGAGGCGGTTGAGACCGGAATAGGCAAACCCGCGCGACAACCCGAAAATAAAATCCCCCAGTACCATTTGCTGTCGCATCAGGCATATCCCCTTAAATCAGTCAGCGATGCGTTACGCCGCACGCTCAAGGCGTCGGTCAGTATCGGTAAGGTTTGGTATTGCAGCGCCTGAATCACGCCATCGATGATGGGTTGGGCGTCGGCAAGACTTACACCGGTGATCTGAATGCTTGGCGCGATGGTGATCTGCAGGTTGTCGGTGCTGGCGCTACTGAGTTCCTTGCTTACCGTGTTGGGTGATGGCAGACGATCACTTGGGCCGAACAACTTGTCACCGAGCCAGGTTCCCGCCTCGCTGCCCAGCAAACCACCGATGGCGCCGCCGACAGCAGTGCCGACACCGGGAAAAATCAGGGTGCCGATAGCGGCGCCGGCGGAGGCTCCCGCCCAGGCGCCGCCGGCAGTGCTGAGGCCGGAGGCGACCGCTTTTGCGTCGCCATTGCGCACGCCCTGCACCACATCCATGGCGGTGTCGACGTACTTCAACGGGCCGAGGCGGCGAGTGCCTACCGATTCCAGTCTGGCAAACGCTCCCGATAAACTCGCGGCCAGGCCTTTGCCTGCACCGCGCGCCACACGGCGGTTTGCCGACGGCGCCGCGTAGGAGGCAAACGAATTACCAGGTAGGTTGGTCGACGCCTGGGCGGCCTGTTTGGCAGAGAGCGGAACAAGCGGCTGGCCCATCGCATTGAGCTGGGGCGCGGCATTTGCCGAGGCGGGAAGATGAAGAGGTTTGAGATCCGCGGCTTTGCTATCGACGGTTGCCTTCGATTCACGCGGAATCGTTTGGCCGGGTGTGGGAAGCTTGACGCGCTGCTTCTTCCTATTCCCGGGGGTGCGAGCTTTGCCTTTCTTGCGGACCGTCTCTCCAACGCTTTCGGGTAGCTGTGCGGCCGCCGTTTCAAGTGGGCCGGCGGTGCCAGGGCAACATTGCTTGTCGCCGCCCTTGTCCTTGTCTTTATCAAGCCCCCCGTCCTTGAACAGTTTCCCTACTCCGGGAATCTTGCCGAACGTCACATCGACCAGATTGCCGATCACTCGGGTCTTGACCGTATCCAACAGGCTCGAACCCAAATCCTTCCCGATATCGGCCCCGGCCTTGAGCCCCTTGTCCACCCAGGAATCGGAGGCTGTTGCTGGGTCCTTTTGCTCGTTCTTCGGCGCACCAGCGGCGACATCGACCGTCTTGGTCTCCAGCGAGTGGCCGTTAATGAACAACGTGCTGTTGAGCGATTCGAGGGTCTCGCGCAGCCGCACCTGCTCCAGAGTCAGGCCGTTAATTTCGAGGCTGGCACTGGCCAGCGCCAAGCTAAGATCCATCAGTGCGGCAGGCACCGCTTCCAGGGAGGAAGGCCCGGTCAAATCCTCGGCAGCCGGTGACAAGTCCCCCGAAAGCCCTCGGTCATACGTTTGCCCGGCAAATGCCAGCGCATAGTTAATCTGCATCCCGCTCTACTCCTGTTTGACGCCAAGGCGAGTGATCGCGATGTCGTAGCGGCGCAATGCTTTTCCGACTTCCCAGTCCAGGATTTCCGCTTCGTTCACCGAGTAAACCAGCGGCACGACGTCGAGGATTACTTCGATGTCGCGCTCCGAAAGAAGGCCGCCGGTTGATTTAAAAAATCGTCGATGCGCTCCTGCAGTTCGGTCCAGTCGGGCACGGTCAGGCCCGCCAGGTCGGGGATCATCAGCCCCGAACAATGGGCAGTGATGAACTCGGCGCGCTCCTTGGCCGTGGTGAGTTTTTTCATCACTTTGGTGGCGCGCAGGGCAGGCATTTCCAGGGTCACGTCGGTCAGGGTTCGGCCCGCTGCGTTCAGCGGCAGCAGCAGCTTCACCTGTTCGGTGATGCTGGAGTCGCCAGGCTCGCGGGACTCGTCCAGGAAGAACGAGGCCGGGCGGGTCGACATGTCATGCACGTATTGCGCGATGGTCACGTAGTCCGGGCGTTTGAGCTGGTCGAGCTCTTTTTCCGACAGGCCGGTGGCGAGTTTCGCCAGTTCGAAAAACTGGTCGTCCTCATCGTCACCAGCCCGGGCCAGCGCGTCTTTTTGCGCGGCGTAGAACAACGGTTTGAGTTGAATCTGCTCGACCGTCGCGCCGGTATCGGCGGTGATCGGCGACAACAGGATGTGCATCGGAGGCATCCAGGCCATGAATCAATTCCTTGATGAAGTATGGGAGCGGGAAAACCCGCTCCCGGGGGCTTACGGCATCAGTACCGCGCGGCGGGCATCGCCGAGAATGTCGACGCCGTTGAGCACGAACTTCTGGGTGCGCACGTCGATGTCGATTACCGGGATGCCGTTTTCCAGGCGGTTGTAGGTGCGGCAGGAGAACTCCAGGGTGATGGCGGGTTTTTCGCCCATCTTCAGCGTTGTCTCGGTCAGCGTTTTCAACTTGCCGCCGATGGTGTGGTAGGTGAAGTAAGTCTTGCCGTCCTGGTCCTGACCGGCTTCGCGCACGTTCAGCAAAATGTCGTCGCCCAGGCGCACGCCCAGAGCAAGCATGATTTCCGGACCTGCGCCTTGCAGCTCCAATGTGGCGTTGAGCGCTTTGGCGCCCTTGGCCATTTCTTCGGCGATGAAGCGCCCGCCGGTCATGAGCTCCATATCGAACTCAATCTTCGGCGGTGCGAACGAGGTGACCGTCGCCGACAACGGCAGGCCTTGGAGGGTGGCCGCCATGGCCTGTCTGATTCGGTTGGTAAACATTAGAGAACGTCCTCCAGGAACTGCTCGATGATTTCATCGCGGGCGTTGAGTTGATAAATCATGTGTTCGTTCGGCGCGTAGCGGCCGTAGTCGATGACGATGAACCAGGTGCCGTTCTTGTACTTCTCGACACTGTTCAATTCCGGGTGCAGGTACACGCTGCCGCCAGGAATGGTTTCGTCGGCCACCAGGGTTTGCAGCCAGTCGTTGATGCGCTTGACCTCCTGGTCCATGAACGACTTGGTGAGGTTCTTGGCCATGGCTTTCTGGCCGGCCTTGACCAGCTTGCGGCTGATCGCATCTTCCAGACCCACGTAGCTGATGAACTTGCCGGTGATGGAGCGGTTACCCAGCAGCGAGAAACCACCGAGGATGGTGCGGGCGTAGTAGCTCACGCCGTAGCGGTTGAGCAGGTCGCCTTCGGTGGAGGTGTCCAGGATGTTGTACTCAACCACGCGGGAAACGTCTTCGGCGAAGGTCACCTGATTGCCCGGGCTTTCCCACTGCTTGACCTTGGCCAGTGCAGCGATGGCCAGGGACGACGGGGCCAGGAACACATTTTTCTTCGCGGCCTTGGAGTACACCGACGGCATGTTGTGCACCAGCAGGCAACGGTCGAAACCGAGGTCGGCACCGCCCAGTTCGCCGCTGTAGGTCACCTGGTCGGCGACGGTTGCGTCCTTGCCATCCAGCACCACACGGGCCTTGATGCGTTTGCCGAAGGAGGCGAATTCGCCGGCCACGGCTTTGGTGCCGGTGAATCCCGGGGCGCCGATGATGGTCAGGTCTTCGGGGACGCTGGCCAGGGCGGCGAGGCCCAGTTTGCGGCCGGTGACCGGCTCTTCACCGCCGATTACGTTATTGAGGGTGTCGGCCGGGGTGGTGCCCTCGTCGACGATCACCACGTAGACCGGCACCTTGACCACTTTGAGGATCTGGTACACGGCGTGGAACAGCGTGCCGGTTTCAGCGCCGGTAGGGTCCAGCAGCGCCTGGGTGGTGAAGCTGTTGATGCGGAACGGGGCATTTTTCGGGATCGACGCGTGGGCGTTGGGGGCAGTGCCCACCAGGCCGATGACGTTATCGCCCAGGCCACCCATGGCCTCGGGGGATTCGGTGGCATTCACGGTGATGCCGTTGTGCTCGAAGTTCAAAACCTCAGCCATGGTTATTCAGCCTTCTTGGGAGTGGAGTTGAGGACGCTGGTGAGTTCCAGACGGCCAGCGGTGCGCAGGGCGGATGCTTCGACGTCCAGCAGTTCCAGTTCCTGGCCGGCGGTAGACCAGTGGCCGTTGCCGGTGGGGAATGGAATGAGGACGGTGTAGGTTTGGCGGTTAAACATGAGTGGAATTCTCCGGGTGAAAAACGCAAAAAGCCCCTGCGAGAGGGGCTTTGGGCGGGCGAAAAAAAACCGCTTTCGCGGTGGGTTACTTCAGAAACTCAGGTTTAGGGGGCCATACGACGGCATCAGGATCGCTCCCTTGATCAGGAATATCTCGCAGCCCTTGGCGGTAGGCCACGAATGTCGCTTTATTTTTATCCAACATTGGATAGTCGGGCATAGCCGCATAATCACTTGCGGATAGATCCTGATCACGAGCGCTACGAATTACTTGCCACTTAATAAGAGGATGAAGTTCAGCAGGCACAAAAATTGGTTTCATGATTTCTCCTTAGCTCAAAGCCAACATAGTTCCCCAGTCGCCGGGACTGGTTACCACACCGGTGCACGCACCTGCCAACATCACTTCGACAATACCGGAAGCGGAAGTGCGCATTGGATGAAGGTGATAATAGGCGCCAAACAGTTCAGTGGGGGCGACAACCGTCGAACACCAGCGCCACTTACCCTTTTCTGCCCCTACACTCCATGCACCGGAAATTGACCCCTCCAAGACACGGACAAAAGCGCCCAATGTGATATATGAATTTAGTGGCACCGCGCCTGTGCCATTAGCAAGCGCCGTGTCAACCGTATAAGGAAAAGCGAGCCAGGGACTGACGTCTGCGGTTGCCCATTTCAACTGCCAAACGTTTACAATAGTTCGCCAATATTCACTGGCCCTGATATCAAAGCCCGGAAACTGCTCACGCACGTCTGCTTGAACTTGAAGCATGAAATCTACATCAGCCTGCGGACGGCCAGTGGCTTGAGAGACGGTGGTGATTGAACGAAGCTTATTGCACGTAACCTCCCCATGAATCCCCCAATTATCGATCAACTTTCCGTCAGCACTGGGATACAAATTGAAATTTTTAGTCACCGCAAGCCTTGGCAAGCGGCTTTTAAGATCCAGCAATTGTGCATCATAGGCGCGCCGAGCTTCTGCAATCGCTTTATCAATTTCCCCGACCTTGCCAGTAACTACGTTGGTAAGACTATTCGCTGCGTTGACGACTGCAGCAAGTTGCTGTTCTGTACTCAAAATACGATCTCCTTATCTTCTTTGATCACTTAGTAAAACCTCACTGGTCAAAACCAAATAAACCTTACATCTAAAAAGCGCTATCTTTACTCTCAAGTTGCATCACACGAAGCAAGAGCCCGACCCCCCTGGCCATATTATCGACACTGGCAGCGGCCAATGTCGCCAGCTCATCGACCAACAACACATTCAGATTTTCACTCCCCACCACAATCGTCACGCTGTCCGCCGGCAACGGCGAAATATCCAACGTGAACTTCTGCAGCACCCGAGCCGCAGCCGCTTTATACGTCAGCAACTTCCCCGCCACGGAATACACCGCCAACAAGGTTCCACTGGCGAGGTAAAAACCGAACTCGCCTATCTCATACTCAGCCTCGCCATCAAACAGCGCGGCCATCCTGAGTTGTCGGTCGCCCAAGTCCTCGTAGTCCACAATGGCGACCCGTTGGCGCTCGTCACGCAGGGCCACTTCGGTGCCGTCGGGGTTGTAGCGGCCAGTACCGGCGCCAATGTGGGTGATTTCGCCTTTCAAGCCCTGGTTCTTTGCCTGCAGCACTTCATCCAATCCCTTGGAGGTGAAGCGCACCAGGCGTGTAATTTCATCTGTCATGGCTGCGCCCTGAGGTCGTAGTCGTTAATGGTGTAGTGCCGGGCTACCCCGGCACTGTTAAGCCGGGCCGCCAGCCCGAATTCAGGCAGTACGCCGCACAGCTGCAACTCGCCATCACTGAGCGGTGTGTGCGCCACGCTGCTACAAGCAAGTACCCCGTGCAGCTTCACCTCGGGTAACGCCCCGGGCTGGCTCTCATCGCCGATGCTCAACCCTGGATCAGCGGCTGCAGCGACACGTAAACCCTGGGAGGTCTCGTGCACGATGGTGATGGTGGCCAGGTCCCGCTCGCTCTTGGCCGCGTTGATGCGGCGGATCAAACGGTTGTGATCGCCACTGGACCAACTGCGACCGATGATTGCCTGCACATCAAAGGTGTAAGGCAGACCAATTGGCCGCTGTTGGTACCAGGCGCTGATATTGGGGGTGAACCCCAGCGATTCGACCGCATAGCTCAGCGCCTTGGGCGTACCGGCCTGACGTTGGATCTGCCAGGACAAGGCCACAGTGAGGCGCTTCTCCGACTCGCTGGCAGCGGCGTCCCATTCACTGACGCCGCGATCAGCGGCCAGGTAGGGAAGGAACTCAACCGGCGTTTGCAGCGGGTTCATCAAGGCGGGAAAGGGTGGTGTGACTCGGTCGAGTAACTGTCCAAAACCCAAGTCCAGTGCCTTCTCCAACGGCGAACTGTTGGCGGGCAGCAAGCTGCCTTTTGGCTCGTTCATAGCGTGCGCACCTCCACCTCGACGCCCGTGCAATACGGGGCCTGGAATGCCGTGGTGACGATCGGCTCCAGCGGCTCAAGAATTTGCAGTTGCGCAGCGCCCGCCGAGTGGATGGCGTAGTCGATCCAGCTCGGGTCCACCCGCCCTTCCAGGCGATGGCAAGACTCTGCATAGTCTTGCAGCAGTTTCTGGGCAGCGACTTGAGTGAGCCCGGAGTCCGGGCCGGCGTTGATCTTTGCCACCACGCGGATTTTGTAACGCAGGATTTGTGCGCCCTGCACCGAGACGAGATCCGTTTCCGGTCGCACATCAGGCCGGGCGAAATGCCGGCGTACACCGTCGAGCAGATCAGCAGAAGGTGTGCCATCCCCGTCTCGGGACAGGACTGTGACCATCACTTCACCGGGCGCAGTGCGACGGCCGTTGCCATCCTTGACCCGCGCCGCGTAACCGTCGGGGTCGAAGGTATAAGTGACCGTCACCACCCCCGGCGTAGCACTTTGCACTTTCACTGATGGACGTTCACCGAGGGTGAAAACCTCCCGCCGATACTGCATCCGCGAACCCGCCGCCGGAGCGTGAGGCGCGAGGTAATAACGCAACCGGGCGTCGTCGTCGCTCTCCAACGTCGGCGGCACGGGCGGGAAAGCCGCCGGGTCACCAGGGTCGAGCACCTGACGCTCCAGGCCCATGTCGGCAAGGCGTGCGTCGAGGTTGCTGCCGGTGGCCCACCACGCCAGCATCTGCTTGATGCGGGCGTTGTATTTACGCTCGTGGGTCTGCAGGCGAACGCAGAATGCCTCCAATGCCAGCGTCAGCAGTTCGCTTTCGTTCTCCAGGCTGACCTTCAGCTTGGCCGCATTTTCCGGCGCACGAGTGGCGACGTAATCAACGACAAACGCCTTGAACTCCGCCAACAGCGGCTCGAACTCATCGACGGCAATGATCGCTGGCTCAGCCAACTGGTTCTGGCCAGGTATCAGCATGCTCATGTCACCACCTCGAAGGTTTGTTTGCGGTTTTTCCAGGTGCCGGCGAAGCGCAGCAACAGGCCGGCGCCCTGGCGGTTGGCGACGATGACTTGCGGTTCGAAGTCGGCGATGCCGTTCTGCGGGTTGTAGAACGCCCGGGCGGCATGGCTCTGGGCGAGAATCAGCAGGTCATCGCCGAGGTTTTGCCCGAGCAGTTGCGGGATCATCGAGCCGTACAGCGGACGCTTCTGGCGAGTGCCCAAGGGAGTGGTCAGCGCTCGGGTGGCGCGCTGGACGAATTGCAGCCAGTCATCGACCGCCGCCCCGGTGTTTCTATCGATTCCGATCATGGGATGTCCTTATCAGGGGCTGATGACTCGACCTTGGTGGTCCACCACCGAGCCGCTGAAGTGCGCACCGCCGGCGTCCAGCAACAGGCTTGTACCGCCAACTTGCAGCGTGATGGCCTCGACGCTCATCGTCAGGCTGGCGGTGCCGACCTTGACGTCTACCTGCTCACGGGAACCGATGAACGTAGTCGGGCCGTTGACCCAGTTGAAGGTGTGGCTGGCGTCGTCGTAGTCGCTTTGTGTGCCGTCTTGATGGCGGCGCCGGGTCAGTGTCGGAACGCTTGAGACCGGCGGAAAACGGTCGCTGTTCAAGCCGAATAACGCCACCGATTGTGCCCCGCCCTCCCCGCCGCCGTAGTTGAGCAGCAAGCATTGTTCGCCCACTGACGGGATGCGGGTTTCCGTCTGCGCACCGGCGCTGGGGTTGAAAAAGCGGATCGCCGGCGTGAGCAGTTCACCGTGGCTGACCTTGCAGGTATTGCTGGCGGCGTCGACCTCCTGGCACACGCCGATGCGGCAAAAACTTTCGGCGCGTCGATACAGGTCTTCGAGCTGGCTCTCCATTTCTGCCAGTCGTTCGACGATCGGTCCCAGTTGCATGCGTAACAGCGCGTCGAACATGGGCTACTCCGCCAGCGGCTTGTATTGGTCGGGGTCGTCGATGTTCGAGACTTCCCAAGTGCAGGCGAACAGCGGTTGGCCTGTGGGATCGTTGAGCAGCGGCGGTCCGATATAGAGGGTTTGGGTGAAGCTGACGGTCCAGGTGTCGTAGTCCGTTTCTGCGGTGGTGCCTATTGAGGGCGCAGCGACGATATTGCTCGGCAGGTCGCACTGCTCCTGCGGCAGGTTCCAGCGGTTATCCAGTACCAGGTCCATCAGTTGGCTGGCCAGGTCGCAGGCATCAAAGGGCAAGGCACCCGGAGCTACCATGGCCTTGAGTGAAATCCTCAGGGCGTGGGCCTTGCGCCCTTCGCGGGAGCGAATGCCCGGGCCATTGCCTTCGACCGTGATCAACACGCCGGTGTTATCCGAGGTGCCCTGGAAGTCCTGATGATTGCCGACCTTCAGATTCGGAAAGGCAACGCGCAACGCCTCGTTGATGGCCTGGGGCAGTTGGGAAGGTTTTTCGATGAGTGTCATTTACGTAGCGTCCTTGCAACGGTTACTGCGGGTCCCGGCCTGGGCCTTCGTTGACGCCGATGCGCTTGGCCGCCCAGCGTTCATAAAGGCCGATGGCCACGTCGGCACCGGCCATGGCGGTCAGGCAGCCAATGGCGCCGGCCGTCCAGATCGACATCCCGGCGGCGTAGCACAGCATCAGGGCGGATACCCCGCACACCATGCAGGCCCCGGAACGCAGGGCCAGGCGCCGCACCAGCGACCAACCGCGGGCGCCCTCCTTGTCGGCGCGCCACATTTCTCCGGAGACACCGCCGATCAGGGCCAGTGCGATCACCAACCAGATAGGCATTTCCGCTAACGCTTGCTGCTCGTTTGTCATGTCACGCCTCCTGGCTGAGCATTACCGGCGCAGTGCCGGGTGTTGGGTAATTCCATTTATAGGTAGGCATTCCAAAAAGCCCGGTTGCCCGGGCTTTTCAGTAATGATTTCCTCGAACTTTCGGCGCTACTGGCGCGGTACGGTTCTTTCCTCAATGTTTTTCCGACCACGATCCCTGTCTGCCGGATAACTGCTTCTGGTGCTTTACGCTGCACACCCGGGCCAGTTGCCAACCCTCTGAACCGTTAAGGCCGGTTCATCGCTGCCTGTTCTTGAAGCGGTTTGAAACTAAAGAGCGTCGGCATCCTTGCCGGTGTTGCCTGGCATCCGTGCCATCGCTTCGATGGCGTCCTTGCCGGTGTTGCGTAACGTCCTTGTCTTCCTTGGCAGCATCCTTGCCGCCTCCACCAGACCTTCTTGGCTGGCTTGAGACGAAGAATATGCATGTATGCATATACAGTCAATGCATAAATGCATTTATTTTTGCGGAGCATATGCACGAATGCATTTGCAGCCTTATGGGCAAAGGGTTTGGTGGTTTTGCACGGACGAAAAAAAGCCCGCTCATTGGCGGGCTTTGTCTTACGAAGAAAGGTTAGCGGGCGTACATGCCCCACCAGAAGACGTGACCGAGGATGCTGATCTGCTCTTCCTGGATGTCCTGGAAGCTGTAGTCCTCATCCGGGTGTTCATCGCGGTTGAAGCTGCGCAGGCGAATCCCCGAAGGCAGGCGGTAGAGCTGTTTCACCCGCAGTTGGCCATTGTGATTGATGGCATACAGGTCGCCGTCGACGATGTCACCAATCCCGCACTTGCCGGCGTTGACGCCGACGGTCGCGCCGTCACGCAGCACCGGCAACATACTGTTGCCACGCACCGTGACGCACTTGGCCTGGTCGAACTGCACCCCGTTATGCCGCAGGCTGCGCTTGCCGAATCGCAGGCTGGCCTTCTCGCTTTCCTCGATGACGAATCTTCCTGATCCAGCAGCCAATTCAACCTCGCGCAGAAAGGGGATCGACACCTCGTCATCATTAACGGGCGTGTCGTCGTCCCACAGGCTTATGTCCTTGAGTTCCGAATGCATCGGGTCACGCTCGTCCGCCCGCGCCGACACCAGCCCTGCGCGCCCGCGCAGCTGATCGGTGCTGACCTGAAAGTAATCGGCGATGCGTGAGATGTGCTTGTCCGACGGATCAACGATCTTGCCGCTGAGGATCCGGGACAACGTGGATTGAGGCACGCCGGTACGCCGGTGAAGCTCCGTGGGGGAGATCCGGTCGCGGTCCAGCAGCTCTCTTAAGACGATAGAAACGTTGCGTTTTTGCATAACGCGGATAGTGCAGGCAGTTTTGATGCTTGGCAAATGCTAATTTGCATATTTAATGCATTGATTACCAAGATTTACCTGACCGTTTGTGAACTGCGAAGCCCCGACCTCGCGTGTTAACCTTGCGCCCATTGCAAAAATGCTGGGCCAAGCGCCCCCTTTGCCCCATCACTTTCAACGAATTTGCTAACTATCCAATGAGTAAAAACACTTCCGATCTGTCCTCCCACACCCCGATGATGCAGCAGTACTGGCGCCTGAAAAACCAGCACCCTGATCAGTTGATGTTCTACCGCATGGGCGACTTCTACGAGATCTTCTATGAAGACGCAAAGAAGGCCGCCAAGTTGCTGGACATCACCCTGACCGCGCGCGGGCAGTCGGCCGGGCAGGCGATTCCGATGTGCGGGATTCCTTATCATTCGTTGGAAGGTTACCTGGTCAAGCTGGTGAAGCTGGGCGAGTCGGTGGTGATCTGTGAGCAGATCGGCGACCCGGCCACCAGCAAGGGCCCGGTGGAACGCCAGGTGGTGCGCATCATTACACCGGGGACGGTGAGTGATGAGGCGCTGCTGGATGAGCGTCGCGACAACCTGATCGCGGCGGTGCTGGGGGATGAGCGGCTGTTCGGCCTGGCCGTGCTGGACATCACCAGTGGCAATTTCACGGTGTTGGAAATCAAGGGCTGGGAAAACCTGCTGGCGGAGCTGGAGCGCGTCAACCCGGTGGAGCTGATGATTCCGGATGACTGGCCAAAGGATCTGCCGGCGGAACGTCGCCGCGGGACCAAGCGTCGCGCGCCGTGGGATTTCGAGCGTGATTCGGCGCTGAAAAGCCTTTGCCAGCAATTCTCCGTGCAAGACCTCAAGGGTTTTGGCTGCGAAACCCTGACCCTCGCTATCGGCGCCGCCGGTTGCCTGCTCAGCTATGCCAAGGAAACCCAACGCACGGCCCTGCCGCATTTGCGCAGCCTGCGTCATGAACGTCTGGACGACACCGTGGTGCTCGATGGCGCCAGCCGTCGCAACCTGGAACTGGACACCAACCTGGCGGGCGGTCGCGACAACACCCTGCAATCGGTGGTCGACCGTTGCCAGACCGCCATGGGCAGCCGCTTGCTGACGCGCTGGTTGAACCGTCCGCTGCGGGACTTGACGGTGCTGCAAGCCCGTCAAACCTCTATTACGTGCCTGCTGGATCAATACCGCTTTGAAAAGCTGCAACCGCAGCTCAAGGAAATCGGGGATATCGAGCGGATTCTGGCGCGGATCGGCCTGCGCAACGCGCGGCCCCGCGACCTGGCACGCCTGCGGGATGCCCTCGGCGCCCTGCCGCAACTGCAAGCAGCGATGACCGAACTGGAAGCTCCGCACCTGCAGCAGCTTGCCGTCACCACCAGCACCTACCCGGACCTGGCGGCGCTGCTGGAAAAAGCCATCATCGACAATCCGCCCGCGATCATCCGTGACGGTGGCGTCTTGAAGACCGGTTACGACACCGAGCTGGACGAACTGCAATCCCTGAGCGAGAACGCCGGGCAGTTCCTGATCGATCTGGAAGCCCGCGAAAAAGCCCGCACCGGCCTGGCCAACCTGAAAGTCGGCTACAACCGCGTGCACGGCTACTTTATCGAGTTGCCGAGCAAGCAGGCGGAGCAGGCGCCGATCGATTACCAGCGGCGCCAGACCCTCAAGGGTGCCGAGCGCTTTATTACCCCGGAACTTAAAGAGTTCGAAGACAAGGCACTATCGGCCAAAAGCCGCGCCCTGGCTCGGGAGAAGATGCTCTACGAGGCCTTGCTCGAAGACTTGATCGGCAAGCTGGCACCACTCCAGGACACCGCCGCCGCCCTGGCCGAGCTGGACGTGCTGAGCAACCTGGCCGAGCGCGCCCTGAACCTTGACCTGAACTGCCCGCGTTTTGTCAGCGAGCCGTGCATGCGCATCGTGCAAGGTCGCCACCCGGTGGTGGAGCAGGTTCTGACCACGCCGTTCGTCGCCAACGATCTGTCGCTGGACGACGACACCCGCATGCTGGTGATCACTGGTCCGAACATGGGCGGTAAATCCACCTACATGCGTCAGACCGCATTGATCGTACTGCTGGCCCATATCGGCAGCTTCGTGCCGGCGGCCAGTTGCGAACTGTCCCTGGTGGACCGCATCTTCACCCGGATCGGCTCCAGCGATGACCTGGCCGGTGGCCGTTCGACCTTTATGGTGGAAATGAGCGAAACCGCCAACATCCTGCACAACGCCACCGAACGCAGCCTGGTGCTGATGGACGAAGTGGGCCGCGGCACCAGTACCTTCGACGGCCTGTCCCTGGCCTGGGCGGCGGCCGAGCGATTGGCGCATCTGCGGGCGTATACGCTATTTGCAACGCACTATTTCGAGCTGACGGTGTTGCCGGAAAACGAGCCGCTGGTGGCCAACGTGCACCTCAATGCCACCGAGCACAACGAGCGCATCGTGTTCCTGCACCACGTGCTGCCCGGCCCGGCAAGCCAGAGTTACGGGCTGGCCGTGGCACAACTGGCCGGCGTACCCGCCGAGGTGATTACCCGTGCCCGCGAACACCTGAGCCGCCTGGAAGAAACCGCCCTGCCCCACGAGATTCCCGTGGCCAGCCCGGCCAAAGCCAGCAGCAAACCCAGCGCGCCACACCAGAGCGACATGTTCGCCAGCCTGCCTCATCCGGTGCTGGATGAACTGGCTAAGCTTGACGTGGACGACTTGACCCCGCGAAAAGCGCTCGAAATGTTATATGCACTGAAGACTCGGATATAACGCAGACGCGTGCAAGCTGGTAGACTCTCGCGCGGTTTGGGATGCTGCGGGCTTTTAGCCTGGCCTGCAGACTATCGCTCCCGAACCTCGCGAGCCCTGCCACAAAGGGTTTCGCTGCCGCCGCCTGAGGAGAAAATTAGAAATGACCTTCGTCGTCACCGACAACTGCATCAAGTGCAAGTACACCGACTGCGTAGAAGTGTGTCCGGTGGACTGCTTTTACGAAGGCCCGAACTTCCTGGTCATCCACCCGGACGAGTGCATTGACTGCGCCCTGTGTGAGCCAGAATGCCCGGCCGTCGCGATTTTCTCCGAGGACGAAGTCCCGGCAGAGATGCAGGAATTTATTCAGTTGAACGTTGAGCTGGCGGAAATCTGGCCGAATATCACTGAGCGCAAAGACCCGATGCCGGATGCGGCGGAGTGGGATGGCAAAAAAGGCAAGATTGCAGACCTCGAGCGCTGATAGCCTCGATGCCCTCAAAAAGGCCCCTTGCGGGCCTTTTTGCATTTCTGCGGGACGGGTTTCACTTTTCTACAGGCAAAAAAAAGGGGCGGTATGACCCGCCCACATTTTTTCCCTAGTCCCTGTGTTCCTTTTCATCATCCTGATGAATCGCATCCTGCGAGGTTCCCTGAGTCATCGTTCCGTGATGACCGTGTCAATCCGTGGACACAGGGCTGATCTTAGAGAGTTCCCGGGGAAGTTCAACGGGATCCAAATCGCGAAACCACAGGGTTGTACGCTCGATCAATAAAAAATAATTGTTATATTTCAATCAGATAGAAATATAGGCGATCAATTCAAGACGTCCGTACCGGCGAAAAAACCCAAACGCTTACGAAAAAGTAAGCGAATGCTTACACCAGCAATTACGTAAAAGGGTAACAAGAGAACCCTGAGTGTTCGCCAGGCAAGAAAAAGCCCCGACACAGTCGAGGCTTCTTTCTCGTCAGGTGGATCAGTCGTCGCTGACAGTGATGGTCGGCATCGCCTGAGCCTCAGCTTCCTGGAGTACGATCCGCGCCCCTACGTGACGGGCCAGCTCCTGGTAGACCATGGCAATCTGGCCATCGGGCTCGGCAACCACGGTCGGCTTGCCACCGTCAGCCTGCTCTCGAATCCCCATGGACAGCGGCAACGACGCCAGCAGTTCAACCCCGTACTGGATCGCCAGCTTCTCGCCGCCGCCTTCACCGAACAGATGCTCGGCGTGGCCGCAGTTGGAGCAGATGTGCACCGCCATGTTCTCCACGACGCCCAGCACCGGGATATTGACCTTGCGGAACATCTCCACGCCTTTGCGAGCATCCAGCAGCGCCAGGTCCTGCGGCGTAGTGACGATCACCGCGCCGGCCACCGGCACTTTCTGCGCCAGGGTCAGCTGGATATCACCGGTGCCTGGTGGCATATCGATCACCAGGTAGTCCAGGTTGCCCCAGTCGGTCTGGGTGACCAGTTGCAGCAACGCGCCGGAAACCATCGGGCCGCGCCAGACCATCGGCGTGTTGTCGTCGGTCAGGAAGGCCATGGACATCACTTCCACGCCATGGGACTCAATCGGCACGAACCATTTCTGATCTTTGATCTTCGGCCGGGTGCCTTCCGCGATACCGAACATCACACCCTGGCTCGGGCCATAGATGTCAGCGTCGAGAATCCCGACGCGCGCGCCTTCGCGGGCCAGGGCCAGGGCCAGGTTGGCGGCGGTGGTGGATTTGCCCACGCCGCCCTTGCCGGAGGCCACGGCCACCACGTTCTTGACGTTGGCCAGGCCCGGGATCTGCGCCTGGGCCTTGTGCGCGGCGATCAAGCACTGGATATCGACTTTGGCCGAGCTGACGCCGTCCAGGCCTTCGATGGCCATTTGCAGCATCTGCGCCCAGCCGCTCTTGAACAGCCCGGCGGCATAGCCCAGCTCAAGCTGGACCGAAACCTTGTCACCCTGCACGTCGATGGCGCGTACGCACCCGGCGCTGACCGGGTCCTGGTTCAGGTAGGGGTCGGTGTATTGGCGAAGAACGGCTTCCACCGCTGCGCGATTGACGGCGCTCATGGGCTACTCCCGAAAAAAGACTGACTAAAACAGGCGGCTATCCTAACCGTTCCAGCGTCTTAGCGGCACGCTTTCGGCCGTCGGGAAACTCCTGAAACAGCTGCACGGGGTGAAATAAATTTCCCGGCGCTTTATAGTGGCCGACCTCCGTTTCATCAAGTAGCCGAGCCCCATGTCCGAGCCACGCAAGATCCTCGTCACCAGCGCCCTGCCCTATGCCAATGGTTCTATCCACCTTGGCCATATGCTTGAGTACATCCAGACCGATATGTGGGTGCGCTTCCAGAAGCATCGCGGCAATCAATGCATTTATGTCTGCGCGGACGACGCCCACGGTTCGGCCATCATGTTGCGCGCCGAGAAGGAAGGGATCACCCCGGAACAACTGATCGCCAATGTCCAGGCTGAACACAGCGCCGACTTTGCCGAGTTCCTGGTGGACTTCGATAACTTCCACTCGACCCACTCCGAAGAAAACCGCGAGCTGTCGAGCCAGATCTACCTGCGCCTCAAGGACGCCGGGCACATTGCCACGCGTTCGATCACCCAGTATTTCGACCCGGAAAAGAAAATGTTCCTGGCCGACCGCTTCATCAAGGGCACTTGCCCGAAATGCGGCACTGAGGATCAGTACGGCGACAACTGCGAGAAATGCGGCGCCACCTATGCGCCTACCGACCTGAAGGATCCGAAGTCGGCCATCTCTGGCGCTACCCCGGTGCTCAAGGATTCCCAGCACTTCTTCTTCAAGCTCCCGGATTTTCAGCAGATGCTGCAAACCTGGACCCGCAGCGGCACCCTGCAGGACGCCGTGGCGAACAAGATCGCCGAATGGCTGGACGCCGGCCTGCAGCAGTGGGACATCTCCCGCGATGCGCCGTACTTCGGTTTTGAAATCCCGGGTGAGCCAGGCAAGTACTTCTACGTATGGCTGGACGCGCCGATTGGCTACATGGCCAGCTTCAAGAACCTGTGCGACCGCACGCCGGAGCTGGACTTCGACGCGTTCTGGGCCAAGGACTCCACTGCCGAGCTGTATCACTTCATCGGCAAGGATATCGTCAACTTCCACGCACTGTTCTGGCCGGCGATGCTCGAAGGTTCGGGCTACCGCAAGCCGACCGGCATCGCGGTTCACGGCTACCTGACGGTCAATGGCCAGAAGATGTCCAAGTCCCGTGGCACCTTTATCAAGGCGCGCACCTACCTGGACCACCTGTCGCCGGAATACCTGCGCTACTACTACGCGTCCAAACTGGGCCGTGGCGTCGACGACCTGGACCTGAACCTGGAAGACTTCGTACAGAAGGTCAACTCGGATCTGGTGGGCAAAGTCGTCAACATCGCCAGCCGTTGCGCCGGGTTTATCCACAAGGGCAACGCCGGTGTGCTGGTGGCGGAAAACGCCGCGCCGGAGCTGACCGACGCGTTCCTGGCCGCTGCCCCGAGCATCGCCGACGCCTATGAAGCCCGCGACTTTGCCCGCGCCATGCGCGAGATCATGGGCCTGGCCGACCGTGCCAACGCCTGGATCGCCGACAAGGCGCCGTGGTCGCTGAACAAACAGGAAGGCAAGCAAGCTGAAGTCCAGGCCATCTGCGCCACGGGCGTCAACCTGTTCCGCCAGTTGGTGATATTCCTCAAGCCGGTACTGCCACTGCTGGCGGCCGACGCCGAGGCGTTCCTCAACGTGCCGCCGCTGACCTGGAACGATCACGCGACCTTGCTCAGCAACCATCAGTTGAATGAGTTCAAGCCGCTGATGACCCGTATCGATCCGGTAAAAGTCCAGGCCATGACCGATGCTTCGAAAGAAGACCTCGAGGCCAGCAAGACTGATACCGGCGATGCGGCACCTGCGGGCAATGGTGAGCTGGCGAAAGATCCACTGTCGCCAGAAATCGACTTCGACGCCTTCGCTGCGGTGGACCTGCGGGTGGCCCTGATCATCAAGGCCGAAGCCGTGGAAGGCGCTGACAAGCTGCTGCGCCTGACCCTGGACATCGGTGACGAGCAACGCAACGTGTTCTCCGGGATCAAGAGTGCCTATCCGGATCCGTCCAAACTCGATGGTCGCCTGACCATGATGATCGCCAACCTCAAGCCACGGAAAATGAAGTTCGGTATCTCCGAGGGCATGGTGATGGCGGCCGGCCCTGGCGGTGAAGAGATCTACCTGTTGAGCCCGGACAGCGGCGCCAAGCCGGGTCAGCGCATCAAGTAACAACGGCTGACTGCCTCATGGTCTCGGCCATGGGGCGGTTTCAGCTGGTCCCCCCTCCTCGCTTGCCGGATAATCGGATTCTGTTTGCTGTCGGCCCGTTGCCGGCCGTGGCTTTTCCGGGTTCCAACGCAATGATCAAACCATGAGCCTGATTCAACGTATCGACGCCCTGCTGCCGCAAACCCAATGTGGCAAATGTGGGCATCCTGGCTGCAAGCCCTACGCAGAAGGCATTGCCCAAGGCGAGGCGATCAACAAGTGCCCTCCGGGCGGCCAGGAAACCATCGCAGGCCTGGCGCAACTGTTGAAGCTCCCGGTGCTGGAACTGGACACATCCCGAGGCGACGCGCCCGCGCAGATCGCGTTTATCCGTGAAGCGGAGTGCATCGGCTGTACCAAATGCATCCAGGCCTGCCCGGTGGACGCCATCGTCGGTGCTGCCAAATTGATGCACACGGTGATTATCGACGAGTGCACGGGCTGCGACCTGTGTGTGGCACCTTGCCCGGTTGATTGTATCGAAATGCGTCCATTGACCACGGTGGTGCCGATTGTCGGCGGGCTGGCCTCCAGTGATCACGAGCGCCAGGCACGCAGCCTCAAGCGCGATCGGGCCAGGCGGCGGTTTGAACAGCGCAACGCGCGGCTGCAACGCGAAGAGGAACAGAAACTCGCCGAACGCCTGGCACGCACCAAGCGCGCCGCCCCGGTGACTGCAGCCTCGGAGAACCCGGTCCAGGCCGCCATTGAGCGGGTTCGCGCACAAAAAGCCGCCGCGATGGACGCTGCCTTGAAGAAGGCCAAGATCAATCTGGCCATGAGCCGTGCCCAATTGCACAAATCCCTGAAAGCTTTCGGCCACCCGCCGACCTTTGAACAGCAGTCGCAGTTGATCGTCCTGCAAGAGCATTTCGAAACAGCCGAGCAGGCGCTTGCGGCCTTGGCGGCGTCCGATGCCCGCACTTGAACACCTTGAGCACCGGCCGCACGTGATGAAGCGTGTACTGCTGGTGCCCGCCGCGTTTATCCTGCTCGGGTTATTGGGCCCGCTTTTCGTAACCACACTGACTGTCTGCAAGGAACCGCTCGCCCCATGAACGCCGCAAAACGCCTGGAAATTTTCCGCCGGCTTCACGAAGACAACCCGGAACCGAAAACCGAACTGGCCTATTCCTCGCCGTTCGAGCTGCTGATCGCCGTGATTCTTTCGGCCCAGTCCACAGACGTCGGCGTCAACAAGGCCACTGCCAAGTTGTATCCCATAGCCAATACTCCGGAGGCGATCTACGCGCTCGGGGTTGAAGGGTTGTCTGAGTACATCAAGACCATCGGCCTGTACAACAGCAAGGCGAAGAATGTCATCGAGACCTGTCGGCTGCTGGTGGAGTTGCACGGCAGCGAAGTGCCGCAGACTCGGGAGGCCCTTGAAGCGCTTCCAGGCGTAGGTCGCAAAACCGCCAACGTGGTGCTCAACACGGCATTTCGCCAACTGACCATGGCGGTGGACACACACATCTTTCGGGTCAGCAACCGCACAGGGATTGCCCGCGGAAAGAACGTGGTGGAGGTGGAAAAACAATTGATGAAGTTTGTGCCCAAGCCCTATCTGCTGGATTCACATCACTGGCTGATCCTTCACGGACGCTATGTCTGCCAAGCTCGCAAGCCGCGCTGTGGCAGTTGCCGCATCGAAGACCTGTGTGAATACAAGGAAAAGACTTCCGACGATTGAGCCATCATTGCTTTTATTGATGAGTCGATTGAAAAAATCTTTTTTACCAGGCTCTAGATTATCGTTATAAGGAGCGCCAACGGCAGTCTTAGCCTGGAGTTAACCTTATGAGCACTGGCAAAGAACAACTGGATGTAGAAGACGACGTTGTTGGCGCTGAATCCGACGATGAGGCAGCAGAAACACCGGTAGAGGTGGCCAAGACCAATTTGAGCAAGCGCCGCACCATCGACAATCTTCTGGAAGAGCGGCGCCTGCAAAAACAGTTGGCCGATTACGACTTCGATCTCTAATCGACCCAACGAAAAACAGAAGCCTCCCTTACGGAGGCTTTTTTCTGACTGCATGTAAGTGTGCGGCCGGCCTACACCAACCCGTTGCGCTGGGCCAGCTCGATCAAGTCCACCAGGGAGCGTGCGTTGAGCTTGAGCAGCAAGCGCGTCTTGTAAGTGCTCACGGTTTTATTGCTCAGGAACATGCCATCGGCGATCTCCTTGTTGGTTTTACCGCGGGCCAGTTGCTGCAGCACCATCATCTCCCGGCCGGACAAGCGCTCGACCATGTCCGCTTCGCTGGCGTTCCCCATTGTGGAGCGCACCGAGTTCAGCGCCTGATTGGGGAAGTAGCTGTACCCACACAGCACCGCCTTGACCGCGCTCAATAGCTCGGTGAGGTCCTGCTGTTTGCACACGTAGCCAGCGGCGCCCGCCTGCATGCACCGCATGGAGAAATGCCCGGGCGCCTGGGACGTCAGCACCAGCACCTTGAAGGGATGGGCCTGTTTGGTAGATGACAGCCGGCATATAACTTCCAGGCCATCGAGTTTGGGAATTCCAATATCCAGTATGACTATGTCCGGCATATGCTCCCGTGCAAGTTGCAAGGCATCGACACCGTTATCGGCCTCGGCAACGACCTCATAACTATGACGTTCCATTAGCATACGCACAGCAAGACGAATGACGGGATGATCATCCACGATCAGCACTTTATTCATGGGCAAGTCCAATTTCGCTGTTCGAATTATTAAGAGCAAGCACAATAGCCTAGTCGTTTCCCGCTTGGCATAGCGCTCCCCCCCAAGCAACAGCAAGCAGAGACCCAACCCACAAAGACATAGGATTTAACCTACAAAAAAACGCCAGTGTGGAGGTATGCAGTTTTGTTGAGGCTTTCAGAACTTTCCGAGTACAAACATATTTTGAGTGAAAATTCCCAGGATTACGGGGGGGCGGGGTAAACGTGCCGCACACAAGTTTCAGGAAATGCCCCTTGTGTCTTATGAGAAGACCTGTGAACACGGGCTGAAAGGCACTTTCTAAAAGTTCCATTCGACATAATTAATAACGCTCCATAAATCCTACAGGCATGTCAGCATCTGACATGTTCGCGGTACATTTCTGAGTGAAATTTCTGTAGTACATAGTTCCTGCACACAAGAAAAAAACCCACTTTCAACAATGCACCACTTATCGAGCGAAATTAATAAACATTGCCCCCGTAAAAGCATAAACACTCCACACCACCGCCTTAGGCACATGGCTTTTTTGAACTGAACAATAAACACTGCATCGACCCTAAGGATTCCAGGTGTATTTCCAGCCCAAAAAAAATGGCCCCTAACGGGGCCATTTTTCATTGCAACTTAAAACACTCAGAACAACTTGCGACCTTTGTTGGCCGCAATGCGCATGCGCAATGCGTTCAGCTTGATGAAGCCTGCCGCGTCTGCCTGGTTGTAGGCGCCGCCATCTTCTTCGAAGGTGGCGATATTGGCATCGAACAGCGACTCGTCGGACTTGCGACCGGTGACGATCACGTTGCCCTTGTACAGTTTCAGGCGCACAACGCCGTTCACGTGGACCTGGGAAGCGTCGATCATCTGTTGCAGCATCAGACGCTCCGGGCTCCACCAGTAGCCGGTGTAGATCAGGCTGGCGTACTTGGGCATCAGCTCGTCTTTGAGGTGAGCCACTTCACGGTCCAGGGTGATGGACTCGATGGCGCGGTGAGCGCGCAGCATGATGGTGCCGCCCGGGGTCTCGTAGCAACCACGGGACTTCATGCCCACGTAACGGTTCTCGACGATGTCGAGGCGGCCAATACCGTGTTCGCCACCGATACGGTTCAGGGTCGCCAAGACGGTGGCCGGCGTCATTTCGACGCCGTCCAGCGCGACGATGTCGCCGTTGCGGTAGGTCAATTCCAGATACTGGGCCTTGTCAGGAGCGTTCTCCGGGGAGACGGTCCATTTCCACATGTCTTCTTCGTGCTCGGTCCACGTATCTTCCAGCACGCCGCCTTCATAGGAGATGTGCAGCAAGTTGGCGTCCATGGAGTACGGGGACTTCTTCTTGCCGTGACGCTCGATCGGGATGGCGTGCTTTTCAGCGTAGTCCATCAGCTTTTCACGGGACAGCAGGTCCCATTCACGCCACGGAGCAATCACTTTTACGCCAGGCTTCAAGGCATAGGCGCCCAGTTCGAAACGCACTTGGTCGTTGCCCTTGCCGGTGGCGCCATGGGAAATGGCGTCAGCGCCGGTTTCGTTGGCGATTTCGATCAGGCGCTTGGCGATCAGCGGACGTGCGATGGAAGTACCCAGCAGGTACTCGCCTTCGTAGACGGTGTTGGCGCGAAACATCGGGAAAACGAAATCGCGGACGAACTCTTCGCGCAGGTCGTCAATGTAGATCTCTTTCACGCCCATGGCTTGCGCCTTGGCACGTGCAGGTTCGACCTCTTCGCCCTGACCCAGGTCAGCGGTGAAGGTCACCACTTCACAGTTATAAGTATCCTGCAGCCACTTGAGGATCACCGAAGTGTCCAGGCCGCCGGAATACGCGAGAACGACCTTGTTTACGTCGGCCATGCCATCACTCCACGGGGTTGTACGGAAAGGCGTCGATTCTACCGACCAAAACCGTGAAATTACAGAGGCGCGACAGCAAATGAAGATAAAGCGACAGATTATGTCGAGCGAGCGACGAAACGCCGCACCTTATGAGGTGGCGGCGGCGTTACCTGGCGCTTTGGCTTGGGGCGCCGGTTTTTCGGGGGCTGCCACCCGTTCAAGTTGAATATTCACCCGACGGTTTTTCGCCCGGTTGGCCGGGTTGGTGTTCGGCGCCAACGGGTAGCTTTCACCATGAAAACGCAGGGTGATCTGCGACTCATCGATGCCATTGGCCTTGAAGTAGTCCATCACCGCCAAGGCGCGGCGCCGGGAGACATCACGATTGGTCAGGCGATTGCCACTGTTGTCGGAGTGGCCGTTCAACTCGATGTGGTTAACCGTCGGATCGGCTTTCATGAACTCGAGAATCACCGAGAGCTTTTTCTTGGCCGCCGCGTCCAGTTCGATTCCGCCCCCCGGGAAGCCCACCTCGGTCTGTTTGACCTGCTCGAAATTCATCGGCAGCAATTTGGCGGTGCACAACTGATAGTCGTTGTAGGCCTTGTTGAACTTCACCGGCAACAGGCGAATCTCGGAGTATCCACCTTCGCGCCCATAGTGCCGCACCGTCGGGCTACGACCTTCGAGCAAGCCGGTGAACAAGCGCCCGGCCTGGGCCTGGGAGCTGTTAAACAACACATCACCATTGCCGACGCGCACCGCGCCGAGGTTGATATCACCACGCCCCGGCTGCCAGGGCGCAGCGGCCGCCAGCAGGGTTGCGGAACCGGCACCCAACGAACCATTAAAGGCTTTCAGACGAAACGTCGCCTGCTCGCCGGCCCGGCGCACGAACTCGCCCGAGCCGAAATCGGTGATCGGCTGGCTCAAGCGGCACTCGAATTTATCGCCCTCCACTTTCCACTCAATATTCTCCAGACGTGTCTGGAACGTGAGGGCCATCGCGGGCAGGCTGGCGAACACACTGAGCAGGGCTAGATAATGCTGGCGCACGGGAGGCTCCACTGGTTTCTACAACACATCAAGGCGTCATACATCGTTAAGGCATACCCAGGGATATCGGTCGTATCCTGCAAAACTTGATAGCGAGTGCCTGCAAGAGTCTTTTCCGGTAGCATTCCCACCAGATTGACCCGCCTGGAATCCCCAATGTCCGACCGCCTGACCCTGCTGCGTCCCGACGACTGGCATATTCATCTTCGCGATGGTGCTGCGTTGCCCCAAACCGTGGCTGATGTAGCGCGCACGTTTGGCCGCGCCATCATCATGCCTAACCTGGTACCTCCGGTGCGTAACGCCGCGGAAGCCGATGCCTATCGCCAGCGCATCCTCGCTGCACGACCGGCCGGCAGCCGCTTCGAACCGTTGATGGTGCTGTACCTGACCGACCGCACCCAGCCCGCAGAAATTCGCCAGGCTAAAGCCAGTGGTTTCGTGTACGCCGCCAAGCTGTACCCGGCCGGAGCGACCACCAACTCCGATTCCGGCGTCACCAGTATCGACAAGATCCTGCCGGCCATCGAAGCCATGGCGGAAGTGGGCATGCCGTTGCTGATCCACGGTGAAGTCACCCGTGGCGATGTCGACGTATTCGATCGTGAAAAGATCTTCATCGACGAGCACATGCGTCGTGTGGTCGAGTTGTTCCCGACCCTGAAGGTCGTGTTCGAACACATCACCACCGCCGACGCCGTGCAGTTCGTCACCGAGGCTTCGGGCAACGTCGGCGCGACCATCACCGCGCATCACCTGCTGTACAACCGCAACCACATGCTGGTGGGCGGGATTCGGCCGCACTTCTATTGCCTGCCGATTCTCAAGCGCAACACTCACCAGGTAGCGCTGCTTGATGCCGCCACCAGTGGCAACGAGAAGTTTTTCCTCGGTACCGACTCCGCGCCTCACGCTCAACACGCTAAGGAAGCCGCGTGTGGTTGTGCCGGTTGCTACACCGCGTATGCGGCGATCGAGTTGTATGCCGAAGCGTTCGAACAACGTAACGCCCTGGACAAGCTTGAAGGGTTCGCCAGCCTCAACGGCCCGCGTTTCTATGGCCTGCCGGCGAATACCGACCGCATTACCCTGGTCCGTGAAGACTGGACCGCCCCCACCAGCCTGCCGTTTGGCGAGCTGACCGTTATCCCGCTGCGCGCCGGTGAAACACTGCGCTGGCGCCTGCTGGAGGAACACCCGTGAGTGAAGACCATTACGACGACGACCAGGAACACGGCGGCGGTGGTGGCGGTTCCCGTCACCCGATGGCCGAGCGTTTCCGTGGCTACCTGCCGGTTGTCATCGACGTAGAAACCGGCGGTTTCAATTGCGCCACTGACGCATTGCTGGAAATCGCCGCTACGACCATCGGCATGGACGAACAGGGTTTTGTGTTCCCGGAACACACCCACTTCTTCCGCGTCGAGCCGTTCGAAGGCGCCAACATCGAAGCGGCTGCCCTGGAGTTCACCGGGATCAAGCTCGATCACCCGTTGCGCATGGCTGTCAGTGAAGAAGCAGCGTTGACCGACATCTTCCGTGGTGTGCGCAAGGCCTTGAAGGCCAATGGCTGCAAACGCGCGATCCTGGTGGGTCACAACAGCAGCTTCGACCTGGGCTTCCTCAACGCCGCCGTGGCGCGCCTGGACATGAAGCGCAACCCGTTTCACCCGTTCTCCAGTTTCGACACTGCGACCCTTGCTGGCTTGGCCTATGGCCAGACTGTGCTGGCAAAAGCCTGCCAGGCTGCCGGTATCGACTTCGACGGTCGTGAGGCCCACTCGGCCCGCTATGACACCGAGAAGACCGCCGAGCTGTTCTGCGGCATCGTCAACCGCTGGAAACAGATGGGCGGCTGGGAAGACTTCGGCGACTGAAGCCGAATCCCGCGCATAAAAAAACCGGCCTTCTCAGGCCGGTTTTTTTGTGCCGCGAATCTGGCTTACAGCTTGCCAGCGTTCTCGGTCAGGTAAGCCGCAACGCCTTCTGGCGAAGCGTTCATGCCTTTGTCGCCTTTTTTCCAGTTAGCAGGGCACACTTCGCCGTGCTCTTCGTGGAATTGCAGAGCGTCGACCAGACGGATCAGCTCTTCCATGTTACGGCCCAGCGGCAGGTCGTTGATGATCTGCGAGCGCACAACGCCCTTGTCGTCGATCAGGAACGCGCCACGGAAAGCCACGCCGCCTTCGGACTCAACGTCGTAGGCCTTGGCGATGTCGTGCTTCATGTCGGCTGCCATGGTGTATTTGACTTTGCCGATGCCGCCATCATTGATGGCGGTGTTGCGCCAGGCGTTGTGGGTGAAATGGGAGTCGATGGAAACGGCTACCACTTCTACGTTACGGGCCTTGAAATCGTCCATGCGGTGATCCAGGGCGATCAGCTCCGAAGGGCAGACGAAGGTGAAGTCCAGCGGGTAGAAGAACACCAGGCCGTATTTGCCTTTGATGGCTTCAGACAGTTTGAAGCTGTCTACGATTTCGCCATTGCCGAGGACGGCTGGGACGTCGAAATCCGGGGCTTGTTTGCCGACGAGTACGCTCATTGGGTATCTCCTGATGGTGGTGACTTGAAGTAAAAGGATCCCTTCCAGTGTGCCGTGGGTAAACGACAGCCCTGTGACGGGATCACGCTTCGTGAAGACCGGCCATCATACACGGCTCAGGAAAAAACCGTTCGTCAGTGGGCGATCAATCTGTTTCAAACAAGCAAGAAACTACTTTGACAATCATTCTCGTTAACATTAAGATCCGTCGCACTTAAGCCTTAAACCGCGATGGTTCTCCCTTATGTATGTCTGCCTCTGCACTGGCGTCACCGACGGACAAATCCGCGAAGCAATCTATGAAGGTTGCTGCAGCTACAAGGAAGTACGTGAAACCACCGGCGTCGCCAGCCAATGCGGCAAATGCGCCTGCCTCGCCAAGCAAGTGGTACGGGAAACCCTGACGCAGCTGCAAACTGCCCAGGCGGCGATCCCCTACTCAGCAGAATTTACACACGCCTGATGGGTGTGTTTTAAAGAACCGGACTTAGTGTCCGGTTTTTTTATGCCCGGAATTCAAACAGTTAGCGCCAAGACGCGGAACACAAACATTCTTATTCCGATTAATTTTCATTTATTATTCAATAACTTAGGTTTGACAGTAGTAAATGCGCAGCTCAAACTCCGCCTTATATACAGCTAATACAGGGCAGGACCCCAATCATGAAAGGCGACATTACAGTCATCCAGCAACTCAACAAAATCCTTGCCAATGAACTGGTCGCGATCAATCAGTACTTCCTGCATGCACGCATGTATGACGATTGGGGCCTGGAAAAGCTGGGCAAGCGTGAATACAAAGAATCCATCAAGGCCATGAAGGACGCCGATGCGCTGATCAAGCGCATCCTGTTCCTGGAAGGCCTGCCGAACGTGCAGGACCTGGGCAAGCTGAACATCGGCGAGCACACCCAGGAAATGATCAACTGCGACCTGAACTTCGAACGCAAGAGCCACACCGACCTCAAGGCCGCCATTGCTCATTGCGAAATCAAGAGCGACTTCGGCAGCCGCGAACTGCTGGAAGATATCCTTGAAGACCAGGAAGAACACATCGACTGGCTGGAAACCCAGATCGGCCTGATCGACAAAGTGACTATCGAGAATTACCTGCAATCGCAGATGGGTGAATAACCCTTTAATTACCGGCCACTAAAAAGCCCCGCTCTCTTTCGAGAAGCGGGGCTTTTTATTGCCGCAGCCTGGAAAAAATCAGGCTTCGGTTTTCGCCGCAGCTTTGGCCGCTGCGTCTTTGATCAGTGCCTGCAACGAACCATCAGCCGCCATTTCGGTAATGATGTCGCTACCGCCGACCAGCTCACCGGCAACCCACAGCTGTGGGAAAGTTGGCCAGTTGGCGTACTTCGGCAGGTTGGCGCGGATTTCCGGGTTCTGCAGGATATCCACGTAGGCGAACTTCTCGCCACATTGCATGATTGCCTGGGAAGCCTTTGCGGAGAAGCCACACTGAGGCGCGTTAGGTGCGCCCTTCATGTAAAGCAGAATAGTGTTGTTGGCAATCTGCTCTTTGATCGTTTCGATGATATCCATGGAACACCTCGGCTGGAACTTTCCGACTCATGGGTCGGCACGGTGGCGCATTGTAACGCAAAGCCTAGCGTGACGCTCGGACTCCCCGACAGACAATCTTTACGCCGCCTCGACCTGCACCGGCACGCCGTTCAACGCCGCATTGCCCGACAGCTCATCCAATTGCCGCTCATCCGTCAGGTCATTCGCACTCGCTCCCGGCTGCCCGCTGGCGATGGTCATCTGTACGCCCGGGCGACCGTGCCCCCAGCCATGGGGCAGGCTGACCACGCCGGGCATCATGTCGAGACTGGCCAATACCTCGACTTCGATCATGCCGATCCGAGAACTGACCCGCACCCGTTGCCCGTCACTCAACTTGCGATGGGCCAGGTCATCGGGATGCATCAGCAACTGATGACGGGGCTTGCCCTTCACCAACCGATGGTAGTTATGCATCCACGAGTTGTTGCTGCGCACATGGCGACGGCCGATCAGCAACAACTCATTCAGCCCAGGCACTGGTTGCGCGGCAAAACGCGCCAAGTCTGCGATGATCACCGGCGGCGCAGCCTGCAAATGGCCGTTGGCGGTTTTCATGCGGCCCGCCAGGTTGGGCTTCAGCGGCCCAAGGTCTAGACCGTGGGGATAATCAGCCAGCGCGGCAATGGACAAGGTATCGCCATAAGGTCCGGCGCGCAGCCCGAAATCGATCATCTGCGCCGGCGGCATGGTCGGTTTGAGTGCATTACCCGTCTTCGCGGCAAAAGCCTGGGCCAGGCCGACGAAGATTTCCCAGTCATGCAACGCGCCGTCAGGCTTTGGCAGGATGGCGCGATTGAAGCGGGTGACGTTGCGCACCGCGAACATATTGAAGGTGGTGTCGTAGTGATCGTTTTCCAGTGCCGAGGTAGACGGCAGGATCAGGTCGGCATAGCGCGTGGTTTCGTTGATATACAGGTCGATGCTGACCATGAACTCCAGGCCATCCAGCGCCTGTTCCAACTGCCGGCCGTTAGGCGTGGAGAGCACCGGATTCCCTGCCACAGTCACCAACGCACGGATTTGTCCTTCGCCCTCGGTGAGCATTTCTTCGGCCAGTGCCGACACCGGCAGCTCGCCACCGTACTCCGGTCGCCCGGAAACCCGGCTCTGCCAGCGATTGAAGTGCCCGCCGGAGGTGGAAGCCACCAGGTCGACTGCCGGCGTGGTGCACAAGGCGCCGCCCACTCGGTCCAGATTGCCCGTCACCAGGTTGATCAACTGCACCAGCCAATGGCACAGCGTGCCAAACGCCTGGGTCGACACGCCCATGCGGCCATAACACACCGCTGTGTCGGCCGCCGCGAAGTCCCGCGCCAACTGGCGGATCTGCTCGGCGGGCACCGCGCATTGACGACTCATCGCTTCGGCGGTGAACCCCGCCACGGCCTGGCGCACTTCATCCAGGCCATCGACCGGCAGATGACTGTCACGGATCAGGTTCTCGGCAAACAGCGTATTAAGCAAACCGAACAACAACGCCGCATCGCCGCCCGGGCGCACAAACAGATGTTGGTCGGCAATCGCCGCCGTCTCGCTGCGCCGCGGATCAACCACCACGACTTTGCCGCCCCTGGCCTGGATGGCCTTCAGGCGCTTTTCCACATCCGGCACGGTCATGATGCTGCCGTTGGACGCCAGCGGGTTGCCGCCGAGGATCAGCATGAAGTCGGTATGGTCGATGTCCGGGATCGGCAGCAACAGGCCGTGCCCATACATCAGGTGACTGGTCAGGTGGTGGGGCAATTGATCCACCGACGTGGCGGAAAAGCGATTGCGGGTCTTGAGCTGGCCCAGGAAGTAATTGCTGTGGGTCATCAGGCCATAGTTGTGCACGCTCGGATTGCCCTGGTACACCGCCACCGCATTCTGCCCGTGGCGTGCCTGGATGCCCGACAGGCGCTCGGCTACAAGCGTAAAGGCGTCTTCCCACGGGATTGGCTGCCATTCACTGCCCACCCGCAACATGGGCTGGTGCAGGCGGTCCGGGTCGTTCTGGATATCCTGCAGGGCCACGGCCTTGGGGCAGATATGGCCACGGCTGAACGTGTCCAGCGGGTCGCCCTTGATCGAAGTGATCGCCAGGCTCCCGTCTTCACCCTGGGTAGTTTCCAGTGTCAGGCCGCAGATGGCTTCGCACAGATGGCAGGCACGGTGGTGGAGAGTCTTGGTCATGGCCAGTCTCTTTATTGTGGGCTGAGCGCTTCGGACGAAAACTATGGCCCGCCGCCGGCAGCAGCGCCAGCAACGTTCGTCGTGTGAATCCAACGGCATCAGGCCGGGTCATGAGGAAACATCATGAAATGTTTCAGCGCCCTCCGGCAGCCCTCTGAAACCGACGCGCCCCGGCCTGCGCCCGCCTTCTCGCATTGCAATGTGGCGCAGCGCCAGTGTACAAATGACCCGCTGCTGTCAGGAAACAGGCTTCAAAAGCGCCCTCCCCGCGTCCTTGAACTCCCCTAAAAACTGTAGCCCTATTGGTAAGACGCGACATTTAATTATAAGATCGCGCCTTCCCCTATTTCGTCGCCCCGTGCGGCTTTCGCCGCAGGTCTCGCCCGTTTTCAAAATAAACAAGGCTTTGAGTATCTGCGGTCTGTTGCAAAAAGGTAGTTAATGATGAGCGCAAGGCACTTTCTCTCCCTGATGGATTGCACGCCCGAAGAGCTGGTCAGCGTGCTCCGTCGAGGCATTGAGCTTAAAGACCTGCGTAACCGCGGCGTACTGTTCGAGCCTTTGAAAAACCGCGTGCTCGGGATGATTTTCGAGAAGTCGTCCACCCGCACACGTGTGTCTTTCGAAGCCGGCATGATTCAGCTCGGCGGCCAGGCTATCTTCCTGTCACCTCGCGATACTCAACTGGGCCGTGGCGAGCCGATCAGCGACTGCGCGATCGTGATGTCGAGCATGCTGGATGCGGTGATGATCCGTACCTTCGCCCACAGCACCCTGACCGAATTTGCCGCCAACTCCCGTGTGCCCGTGATCAACGGCCTGTCCGATGACCTGCACCCGTGCCAGTTGCTGGCCGACATGCAAACCTTCCTCGAACAGCGCGGCTCGATCCAAGGCAAGACCGCGGCCTGGATCGGTGATGGCAACAACATGTGCAACAGCTATATAGAGGCGGCGATCCAGTTCGACTTCCAATTGCGCGTTGCCTGCCCCGAAGGCTATGAGCCGGACGCAAAATTCCTGGCCCAGGCCGGCGACCGCGTGACCATCGTCCGCGACCCGCGTGAGGCCGTCATCGGCGCGCACCTGGTGAGCACCGACGTCTGGACCTCCATGGGCCAGGAAGAAGAAACCGCCAAGCGCCTCAAGCTGTTCGCACCGTTCCAGGTCAACCGCGCACTGCTCGACCTGGCCGCGCCGGACGCGCTGTTCATGCACTGCCTACCGGCCCACCGTGGCGAAGAAATCAGCCTCGACCTGCTGGACGACCCACGTTCGGTGGCCTGGGCCCAGGCAGAAAACCGCCTGCACGCGCAAAAAGCCCTGCTGGAGTTTTTGGTTGCGCCGGCGTACCGCCCTGCATGAGCCAGCCTTTACTGCTGAACCTACGCAATCTGGCATGCGGTTATCAGGACCAACGGGTGGTGCAGAACCTTAACCTGCACCTCAACGCCGGTGACATCGGTTGCTTGCTGGGCTCCTCGGGCTGCGGCAAGACCACCACCCTGCGAGCGATTGCCGGCTTTGAGCCGGTGCACGAAGGTGAGATCAGCCTGGCGGGCGAAGTCATCTCCAGCGCCGGTTTCACACTGGCCCCGGAGAAACGTCGGATCGGCATGGTGTTCCAGGACTACGCGCTGTTTCCACACCTCAGCGTGGCCGACAACATCGCCTTCGGTATTCGCAAGCACCCGCAAAAAGAGCGGGTGGTCGCCGAATTGCTGGAGCTGGTGAACCTGAAGAACCTCGGCAAGCGCTTCCCCCATGAGCTTTCCGGCGGCCAGCAACAGCGCGTCGCCCTGGCCCGCGCCTTGGCGCCGGAACCACAACTGTTGCTGCTGGACGAACCCTTCTCCAACCTCGACGGCGAACTGCGGCGCAAGCTCAGCCATGAAGTGCGCGACATTCTCAAGGCCCGGGGCACCAGTGCAATTCTGGTGACCCATGACCAGGAAGAAGCCTTCGCGGTGAGTGACCATGTCGGCGTGTTCAAGGAAGGTCGCCTGGAGCAGTGGGATACGCCCTACAACCTGTACCACGAGCCACTGACACCCTTTGTCGCCAGCTTTATTGGCCAGGGTTACTTCATTCGCGGGCAGTTGAACACGCCGGAATCGGTCACCACCGAACTGGGCGAATTGCGCGGGAATCGTGCCTATACCTGGCCCACCGGCGGCGCGGTGGATGTGTTGTTGCGCCCGGACGACATCGTTTATGCGCCGGACAGCACTTTGAAAGCGCGGATTGTCGGCAAGACGTTCCTCGGGGCTTCGACCCTGTATCGCCTGCAGTTGCCTACAGGTGCGCAGCTGGAATCGATCTTCCCCAGCCACGCCGATCACTTGGTCGGTGCCGATGTGGGTATTCGCGTAGCGGCCGAGCACCTGGTTCTGTTCCAGGCCTCGGGCAGCACAGCGGCGCACATTCCCTACGTCGAATCAGGCGTTCGCCGCTACAGCACCGCCACCTGACCTCAGCGCATCACACCCGGCCAATTTCCGCGAACTTGGCCTGGGTGTGCTCGGCCAGCACCGCTGCTGCCAACTCCACCTCAAGCCCCCTTCTTCCCGCACTGATAAAAATTGTCGGAAACGACTGCGCCGTCACATCGACAAAGGTGCGCAGGCGTTTCTTCTGCCCCAGCGGGCTGATGCCGCCCAGCAAGTAACCGGTGGCCCGCTGCGCCGCGGCCGGGTCCGCCATCTCGACCTTTTTCACCCCCGCCGCGTGTGCCAACGCCTTTAAATCCAAACTTCCGACGACCGGCACAACGGCCACCAGCAGTTCAGCTTTTTCACTGCTGGCCAGCAAGGTCTTGAACACCTGTGCGGGATCAAGCCCCAACTTTTCCGCGGCCTCCAGACCATAAGAGGCTGCCTTGGGGTCATGTTCGTAACTGTGGATTCGATGTTCGGCGCGAACTTTTTTCAACAGGTCCAATGCGGGCGTCATGAGGGCTCCAGGCTTGGCAAAACGGTGAAAAAACAGATGGCCAATTCTAGGCCAACATCAAGCAAAAGGCTCTAGTCCGAAGCCCTCTGCCACGAGTCCGCGCGCTCCTTTCCTGCAACTCCCCGCGCCCACGGCGCGATCATTCACCACACCAATAATTACAAAATGACCGATCGTTCACTTTCGACCTTTGACAGCCGTCATTCTTGTCTATATTTTTTCGTTTACGAATACTGTAGGAATAGCGCTACGGATTCGCAGCAGTAAGCCGCGAAGAGGATGGGGATCCTCGCCACGGTGAATATCGCAGCTTGCCGTTGCGGCAAAACGCCAGACAACAACAAAAACAGAGGTTTTCCATGACAACTGCTCTTCAACAGCCTTCACTCTCAAGCCAATGCATGGCCGAATTCCTGGGCACTGCGTTGTTGATCTTCTTCGGTACCGGATGTGTTGCTGCCCTCAAGGTCGCGGGCGCCAGCTTTGGCTTGTGGGAAATCAGTATCATCTGGGGGATCGGCGTCAGCATGGCGATCTACCTGAGCGCCGGTATTTCCGGAGCGCACCTCAATCCAGCCGTCAGTATCGCCCTGTGCATTTTTGCCGATTTCGAAAAGCGCAAACTGCCGTTCTACATCATCGCCCAGGTCGCCGGCGCCTTCTGCTCGGCAGCGTTGGTTTACACGCTCTACAGCAACCTGTTTTTCGATTACGAACAAACCCACCACATGATTCGTGGCACCCAGGCCAGCCTGGAATTGGCGTCAGTGTTCTCCACCTACCCACATCCGCTGCTGGGCACAGCCCAGGCGTTCCTGGTGGAAGTGGTCATCACCGCGATCCTGATGGGCGTGATCATGGCACTGACCGATGACAACAACGGCCTGCCCCGTGGCCCATTGGCGCCGCTGCTGATTGGTTTGCTGATCGCCGTGATCGGCAGCGCCATGGGCCCGCTGACCGGCTTTGCGATGAACCCGGCCCGTGACTTCGGTCCCAAGCTGATGACCTTTTTCGCCGGTTGGGGTGAAATGGCCTTCACCGGCGGGCGCGACATTCCTTACTTCCTGATTCCGATCTTTGCACCGATTGTCGGTGCCTGCCTCGGTGCTGCCGCGTATCGCGGGCTGATTGCCCGTCATCTGCCCACCGCAGCACCTGCTACAACTGATGCAACCGAAGCGGCCGCCAGCGGCAAAACCCGTACTTCCTGATGCGATAGCCTGGGCCGCACTGCCCTTTTGCGGTCCAGGCTGTTTACTTGACTCCCCTATTCTCCGTCCAAGGCAATCGACATGACCGACATTCAGAATAAGAACTACATCATTGCCCTCGATCAGGGCACCACCAGTTCCCGGGCGATCATCTTTGATCGTGACGCCAACGTGGTCTGCACCGCCCAGCGTGAATTCACCCAGCATTACCCGCAAGCCGGCTGGGTTGAACATGACCCGATGGAAATTTTCGCCACCCAGAGCGCGGTGATGGTCGAGGCCCTGGCACAAGCCGGCCTGCACCATGACCAGGTCGCGGCCATCGGTATCACCAACCAGCGTGAAACCACTGTGGTCTGGGACAAAGTCACCGGCCGGCCGATCTACAACGCGATCGTCTGGCAATGCCGCCGCAGCACCGAGATCTGCCAGCAGCTCAAGCGCGACGGCCATGAGCAATACATCAATGACACCACTGGCCTGGTCACCGACCCGTACTTCTCCGGCACCAAGCTCAAGTGGATCCTCGACAACGTCGAAGGCAGCCGCGAACGTGCACGTAACGGCGAGCTGCTGTTCGGCACCATCGACAGCTGGCTGATCTGGAAATTTACCGGCGGCAAAACCCACGTCACCGATTACACCAACGCCTCGCGCACCATGCTCTTCAACATCCACACCCTCGAGTGGGATTCGAAGATGCTGGAGATTCTCGACGTGCCGCGGGAAATGCTGCCGGAAGTGAAGTCCTCCTCGGAAATCTACGGTCGCACCAAAAGCGGTATCGCCATCGGCGGTATTGCCGGTGACCAGCAGGCGGCGCTGTTCGGCCAAATGTGCGTAGAACCGGGCCAGGCGAAAAACACCTACGGCACCGGCTGCTTCCTGCTGATGAACACCGGCGACAAGGCCGTGAAGTCCAAGCACGGCATGCTCACCACCATTGCTTGCGGCCCCCGTGGCGAAGTGGCCTACGCCCTGGAAGGTGCCGTATTCAACGGTGGGTCCACGGTGCAGTGGCTGCGTGACGAGCTGAAGATCATCGCCGACGCTACCGATACCGAATACTTCGCCGGCAAGGTCAAGGACAGCAACGGCGTGTACCTGGTACCGGCCTTCACCGGCCTGGGCGCGCCCTACTGGGACCCGTATGCCCGTGGCGCGCTGTTCGGCCTGACCCGTGGCGTACGTGTGGATCACATCATTCGTGCCGCCCTGGAGTCGATTGCCTATCAAACCCGCGACGTACTCGACGCGATGCAGCAGGATTCCGGCGAACGCCTCAAATCCCTGCGGGTAGACGGTGGTGCAGTCGCCAACAACTTCCTGATGCAGTTCCAGGCCGACATCCTCGGCACCCAGGTTGAGCGCCCGCAAATGCGCGAAACCACCGCATTGGGCGCCGCCTACCTGGCTGGCCTGGCGTGCGGCTTCTGGGGCAGCCTGGACGAATTGCGTGGCAAGGCCGTGATCGAGCGCCAATTCGAACCGCAACTGGAAGAAGCGACGAAGGAAAAACTCTACGCCGGCTGGCAGAAAGCGGTCAGCCGCACCCGCGATTGGGAACCCCACGAAGGCGCTGAATAAGCCAAGCGCTGGACCCACATAGGGTTGTAACTGGCAGGGAGCAGATTCCTGCGTCATCATGGGCCACTTTTTACGGCAGCCCAAAGGACGCACCATGAATCTGCCTCCCCGCCAGCAACAAATCCTCGAACTGGTTCGCGAACGCGGCTATGTGAGTATCGAGGAAATGGCGCAGCTCTTTGTTGTCACCCCGCAAACCATCCGCCGCGATATCAATCAACTGGCGGAAGCCAATCTGTTGCGCCGCTACCACGGCGGCGCAGCCTATGATTCCAGCGTTGAAAACACTGCGTACGCCATGCGTGCCGACCAGATGCGCGACGAGAAACAGCGCATCGGCGAAGCCATCGCCGCGCAAATCCCCGATCACGCCTCGCTGTTTATCAACATCGGTACCACCACCGAATCCATTGCCCGGGCGCTGCTTAACCACAGCCACCTGAAAATCATTACCAATAACCTCAACGTCGCCATGATGCTGAGTGCCAAAGACGACTTCGACGTACTCCTGACCGGCGGCAACGTGCGCCGTGACGGCGGCGTGGTAGGCCAGGCCAGTGTCGACTTTATCAACCAGTTCAAGGTCGATTTTGCCTTGGTGGGCATCAGCGGTATCGATGAAGACGGCAGCCTGTTGGACTTCGATTATCAGGAAGTACGGGTTTCCCAGGCGATCATTGCCAATGCGCGCAAGGTGATTCTGGCGGCGGACTCCAGCAAATTCGGGCGCAACGCCATGATTCGCCTGGGACCGATCAGTTTGATTGATTGTTTAGTCACCGATCAGCAGCCGGTCCCGGCACTGGTGCAGTTGCTGAATCAGCACAAGATTCGGCTGGAAGTGGTGTAAGCCTATACAGGGGGTGTCCTGCCCCCTGATGTTCACAAATTTTCTTTTCTTCGCCCTTCGATCAGTATTTTCAATCGAAGCGGGGTGGCTGTGCCTGCGTTTATGCGCTACCATTTTCGCAAATGAACATTTATGTTCGAATTCCAATACGAAAAAGATTGCGAGGCCAGCCGATGAACCCTTCTACCTTGCCTGCCCCACCGCTTGCCGAAGTCTATGACGTCGCCGTTATCGGTGGCGGGATCAATGGCGTCGGCATTGCAGCAGACGCAGCCGGTCGCGGTTTGTCGGTATTCCTTTGCGAAAAGGACGACTTGGCCAGCCACACCTCCTCCGCCAGCAGCAAGCTGATCCATGGTGGCCTGCGTTACCTCGAGCACTACGAATTCCGCCTGGTGCGCGAAGCCCTGGCTGAACGTGAGGTGCTGTTGGCCAAGGCCCCGCACATCGTCAAGCAGATGCGCTTTGTATTGCCACACCGCCCGCACCTGCGTCCGGCGTGGATGATTCGTGCCGGCCTGTTCCTGTATGACCACCTGGGCAAGCGGGAAAAACTCGAAGGCTCCAAGAGCCTCAAGTTCGGCCCCGACAGCCCGCTGAAAAGCGAAATCACCAAGGGCTTCGAATACTCCGATTGCTGGGTCGACGACGCCCGCCTCGTATTACTCAACGCCATGGCCGCGCGGGAAAAGGGTGCACATATCCATACTCAGACCCGTTGCGTCAGCGCGCAACGCAGCAAAGGCCTGTGGGAAATGAACATGGAACGCGCCGACGGCAGCCTGTTCTCGATCCGCGCCCGGGCACTGGTGAACGCAGCCGGCCCATGGGTCGCCAAGTTCATCAAGGATGACTTGAAGCTGGATTCGCCTTACGGCATCCGCCTGATCCAGGGCAGCCACCTGATCGTGCCGAAGCTGTATGAAGGCGCCCACGCGCACATCCTGCAGAACGAAGACCAGCGCATCGTCTTCACCATTCCGTACCTGAATCACCTGACCATCATCGGCACCACCGACCGCGAATACACCGGCGACCCGGCGAAAGTGGCGATTACCGAAGGTGAAACCGACTACATGCTCAACGTGGTCAACGCGCACTTCAAGAAGCAGCTGAGCCGCGATGACATCGTCCACACCTATTCCGGCGTGCGCCCGCTGTGCAACGATGAATCCGACAACCCGTCGGCCGTGACCCGCGACTACACCCTGGCGCTGTCGGGCACCTCGGGTGAGGCGCCGTTGCTCTCGGTGTTCGGCGGCAAGCTGACCACCTACCGCAAACTGGCTGAATCGGCCATGGCGCAATTGGCACCGTACTTCACGCAGATGCGCCCAAGCTGGACAGCCACGGCCACCCTGCCCGGCGGCGAAAACATGAGCACGCCAGAAGCCCTGGCCGATGCGATTCGCAGCAAGTACGACTGGGTGCCAAGCGAGATTGCCCGCCGTTGGTCCACCACTTACGGCAGCCGCACCTGGCGTCTGCTGGAAGGCGTGCAATCGCTGGCGGACATGGGCGACCACCTCGGTGGCGGCCTGTACACCCGCGAAGTCGACTACCTGTGCGCTGAAGAATGGGCCACGCAGCCCCAGGACATCCTGTGGCGCCGCAGCAAGCTGGGCCTGTTCACTACGCCAGAGGAACAGGAAAACGTGCAGCGTTACCTGTCCAAGGTTGAGCACAATCGCGGCAAAATCGAAGCCGCTTGATCGACCCGCTGTAAAAAAGCCCCTGCACCGAAAGGTACAGGGGCTTTTTTCATGCCTGGAGATGGCGCTGATACCGCAGGCCCATTTCACGAATACCGGAGAAGGCAGAGCTCACCAGCACCGGATAGGCCGCCTGCAGAAAACCCGGTGTAGCCGTCGCGAGTGCCCGCTCCAGCCATAGGCAGGCCTGCTTCTCGTCGCCATCTTGCACCAGCTCCGCGGCGTGGTTGTATTGCCCACGGAAATCCCCGGCCTCGGCTGAGCGCTGATACCAATGCCGCGCCAGCTGAACATCCTTGGGCACTACAACGCCTTCATGGTGGAATCGCCCCAGCAAGTTCATCGACTTGGCGTGCCCCTTTGCCGCTGCCTGGCAGAACAACTCATACGCCGCGACAAGATCCTGCCCTACATCCCGACCGCGGGTCAGCAACTGGCCATAGTTATACAAGCCCCAATCCAGCCCCAGATCGGCAGCCTTGCGGTAATGCTGCGCCGCATCGACCACGTCAATTTCGCACCCCCAGCCATTCTCCAGGCAGCGTCCGATCATGTTGATCGCCATGGGGTGGCGCTGCCGTGCGGCAATGCGAAACCAGCTCAGCGCCAGCGCCTCATCCTTCTGCACGCCCCGGCCGTCAAGCAGCAGCTGGGCCAGGGTCGCCTGTGCATCGGCATCACCCAGTTGCGCGGCATGCATCACCCACCGCACATAGGCGCGCGGATTTTCACCGATGTCGGACGGCTCGCTGCCTGGCTGCGCAATCTGCATTACTGCCCCGAGTAGCGATCAAGGACCGCAAAAAGTTTCATGATTTATTTGGTTACAAAGTATTACATTTGAGATCACTTATCAATTACGATCGAATCTCACTAACACCAACAAGAGATAACTCAATGACTACCGGGATCAGTTCTGCCCCCCTTTCATCGCGGCATTTGCTCGCGTCGGCAGTGGGTTTGGCAGTGGCTGCGCAAGGAGGATTCAGTTATGCGGCGGATACCGCACCAGATGACAACACAGGCGTCATTCAGCTAGGCGCGACCAGCATCGAAGGTCAGGCCCCAAGCCAGAGCGTCTACAACCCTGTGGCTCCTTCATCCCCAAAGTACACCGAGGCCCTGCGCGACACGCCGCAGACCATCACGGTGGTGCCCAAGGAAGTCATTCATGACCAGAACCTGCTGACCCTGCGCGACGTGCTCAGCACCGTGCCAGGCATCACGTTCGGGGCCGGCGAAGGTGGCAGCGGGTATGGCGATAGCATCAACCTGCGCGGCTTTTCCGCCAGCGGCGACATCTACGTGGACGGCGTGCGTGACAGCGCGCAATACAGCCGCACCGACCCGTTCAACCTGGAACAGGTCGAAGTCGTCAGCGGGGCGAGCTCGGTGTACTCCGGTTCCGGTGCAGTCGGTGGCACCATCAACCTGGTGAGCAAGCAGCCAGAATTGCGCGACAAGACCACCATCAGCGCAGGCATTGGCACCGATCACTACAAACGCACCACCCTGGACTCCAACCAGACGCTCAACGACACCACGGCGTTCCGCCTGAACCTGATGGCCCACGGTAACGATGTACCGGGGCGCGACTATGAAGATTACGAACGCTGGGGCATCGCGCCGTCTATCGCCTTTGGCATGGGCACGCCAACTCGCGTCACCGTCAGTTTCGAGCACCAGAAAGACAACAACACGCCGCAATACGGCATCCCCATCTACAACGGCAAGCCCATGCCGGGGGTGGGTTGGAGCGACTACTACGGCTACCACAACATCAATGACCAACAAATCACCTCGGACTCGTTCAGCCTGAAGCTCGAACACGACTTCAACGATGCAGTGTCCGTGCGCAACTTCACCCGCGTGGAGCGGGTTCGCCAGGACCTGCGTGCCTCGGGCCCCGAGGGTGCACTGACCGGCTGCCTCGCCAGCGGTACCCAGATCACAGGCGCCCCTTGCACCGCGGGCCTGCAACCGGGCTACTTCCAGCCAAGCGGTGGCTCATTGGGCAACGAGCGCAACACCCAAAACAAAATGTTCACCAACCAGACCGACGTCACCAGCCACTTCAGCACCGGATTCATCGACCACACGCTGGTGACCGGTATCGCTATCAGCCGCGAAGAATACGAGGCAGATACCGGGAAATGGCTGACCAACAGCAACGGCAGCACAATCGTCCCGCCACCGGTCAGCTACAGCGATCCGAACTCCGAATGGACCGGCCCGGTCAACTTCACCCGGGCCGCCCACATTGACGGCGCGCTGAACAACCGCGCCGCCTATGCCTTCGACACGCTCAAGCTCAACCCGCAGTGGGAAATCAACGGCGGCCTGCGTTACGAGCACAACGCCGGCAGCTCGGTGACCAATGCCTATTCCAGCACTGGCGTTGAAACGCCCGGCACTCGCTACGGCCAGGCCGATGACCTGACGTCCTACCGCCTGGCGCTGGTCTACAAACCAGTGGAAAACGGCAGCTTCTATATTGCCTACGGCAACAGCAAGACCCCGTCCCAAGCCAGCGTCAACGGTGGTTGCTATACCCCGGCCAAAAGCTCAAGCATCGCCACCAACAACTGCGACGTCGACCCGGAAACCGCCGTCAGCTATGAGATTGGCACCAAATGGGACCTGCTCGACAATGCCCTGTCGCTGACGGGCGCGATCTTCCGCAATGACCGTACAAACTACAAAGTCGCCGACAACGACCCGAGCAACCTCAGTGGCACGCAAACCCTCGACGGCAAGGCACGCGCCGACGGTGTGGCCCTGGGCCTGAGCGGCCAGTTGACTGACCGCTGGAAGGTCTTCGCCAACTACACCTACCTGAACACCCGTGTGCTGCGCAGCGCCAGCGATTACACCCTGGCGACCACCGGCCTCGACGTGCAGAAAGGTGAGCCGCTGACCTTCACCCCCAAACATGCGGCCAGCCTCTGGACAGTGTACGACCTGCCTTACGACTTCCAGGTGGGCTACGGCATCACGGCGCAAACCAAGCAGTACCTGGTCAGCGCCGCCGGGGCACCGACTTCGCCCGGCTATGCGGTGCAACGTGCGATGCTCGGCTACAAGGTCAACAAACAGCTGAACCTGCAGTTGAACATCAACAACCTGTTCGACAAGGAGTACCTGACCCGCATCCGTAACAACGGTTGGGCGGTGCCCGGCGATGGCCGCGCAGCGGTTGTCTCGGCGGACTATACGTTCTGACCGAGCCACACCAAAAAGCCCCGGGAGCCACGCGCCCGGGGCTTTTTCATGGGCGATACAGGCTCAACCTGCCATTCGGTTTTCCGAACACCGTACCCCGACCGATTCGGTTTGCCGGACCAGAGCAGCGCAAAAACCTCGTCACACAAAGTTAATCTCGATATAAATCATATAGTTAACCTTTTATTACTGGTCTGGCACGACTCATGCTCTACACTCGTAGGCGATTGCCTGAGGCGCCTCAGGAGCCGTCATGGGCATTCGCAGCACTGTTTATATAAAAACGTGGCCGTACCAACCGGTCTCATAAAAAAAACAAATGTCGAGGAAGTATTGATGCGCATCGTTCCCCATATCTTGGGCGCAGCTATCGCTGCTGCTCTGATCAGCACTCCAGTTTTCGCCGCCGAACTCACCGGCACACTGAAGAAAATCAACGACTCCGGCACGATCACTCTCGCTCACCGCGACAGCTCCATTCCGTTTTCCTATATCGCGGATGGTTCGGGCAAACCCGTGGGCTACTCCCACGACATTCAGCTGGCTATCGTTGAAGCCCTGAAAAAAGACCTGAACAAACCCGACCTGAAGACCAAGTACAACCTGGTCACCTCGCAAACCCGTATCCCGCTGATCCAGAACGGCACCGCGGATATCGAGTGCGGCTCCACCACCAACAACGCCGAACGCGCCCAGCAGGTCGACTTCACCGTCAATATCTTCGAAATCGGTACCCGTCTGCTGGTCAAGAAAGACAAGGATGGCAAGCCGTCCTACAGCGATTTCGCCGACCTGAAAGGCAAGAACGTCGTGACCACCGCCGGCACCACGTCCGAGCGCATCATCAAGGCGATGAACGCCGACAAGCAGATGGGCATGAACGTCATCTCCGCCAAGGACCACGGCGAATCCTTCCAGATGCTGGAAAGCGGCCGCGCCGTCGCCTTCATGATGGATGACGCCCTGCTGGCCGGTGAAGAAGCCAAGGCCAAGAAGCCGGACGACTGGGTCATCACCGGTACTCCACAGTCCTTCGAAGCCTACGCGTGCATGGTTCGCAAAGACGACCCAGCCTTCAAGAAGGCCGTGGATGACGCCATCGTCGGCCTGTACAAATCCGGCGAGATCAACAAGATCTACAGCAAGTGGTTCGAGAGCCCGATTCCACCAAAAGGCCTGAACCTCAACTTCCCGATGAGCGACAAGGTGAAGGATCTGATCGCCAACCCAAGCGACAAGCCAGCGCCTGACGTAAAAACCTGATACCTGACTAAGCTTATGTCCTGAGGGGGCCAAACCTCCCTCAGGCGTCTGTTACTACCTGCTGGCTTTAATTTTGGAACACTCGACCTGGCGGTTTTCGAGCCGATCGCGTGTGCCTGGCGTTCACCGTCGGGCGGGAAAGGATCTTCCCCAAGCGGGTGCTTGTACATCGATCGATCTCGAGGGGAGACCCTAATGAATTACAACTGGGACTGGGGCGTATTCTTCAAGTCCACCGGCGTTGGCAGCGAGACTTATCTCGACTGGTACATCTCCGGATTGGGCTGGACCATCGCCATCGCCGTCGTGGCATGGATTATCGCCTTGCTGCTGGGCTCCGTACTCGGCGTCATGCGCACCGTGCCAAACCGCATCGTATCGGGCATCGCGACCTGCTACGTGGAACTGTTTCGTAACGTGCCGCTGCTGGTTCAGCTGTTCATCTGGTATTTCCTGATACCCGACATGCTGCCGCAGAACCTGCAAGACTGGTACAAACAAGACCTCAACCCGACCACCTCGGCCTACCTGAGCGTTGTCGTGTGCCTGGGCCTGTTCACCGCCGCCCGTGTATGCGAGCAAGTGCGCACCGGCATCCAGGCGTTGCCACGTGGCCAGGAATCCGCCGCGCGCGCCATGGGCTTCAAGCTGCCGCAGATCTACTGGAACGTGCTGCTGCCCCAGGCCTACCGGATCATCATTCCGCCGCTTACCTCGGAATTCCTCAACGTCTTCAAGAACTCCTCCGTGGCGTCCTTGATCGGCCTGATGGAGTTGCTGGCGCAAACCAAACAGACCGCCGAGTTCTCGGCCAACCTGTTTGAGGCCTTCACCCTGGCCACGCTGATCTACTTCACCCTGAACATGAGCCTGATGCTGCTGATGCGCGTGGTCGAGAAGAAAGTCGCCGTGCCCGGCCTGATCTCCGTGGGGGGTAAATAATGGACTTCGATTTCAGTGGCATCATCCCCGCCATCCCGGGCCTGTGGAACGGTATGGTCATGACCTTGCAGTTGATGGTCATGGGCGTGGTCGGCGGCATCATCATCGGCACCATCCTCGCGCTGATGCGCTTGTCTTCCAACAAGCTGCTGTCGCGCCTGGCCGGCGCCTATGTGAACTACTTCCGCTCGATCCCGCTGCTGTTGGTGATCACCTGGTTCTACCTGGCGGTACCGTTCGTGCTGCGCTGGATCACCGGCGAAGACACGCCCATCGGTGCGTTCACCTCCTGCGTCGTGGCCTTCATGATGTTCGAGGCGGCGTACTTCTGCGAAATCGTGCGGGCCGGCGTGCAGTCGATCCCCAAGGGCCAGATGGCCGCCGCGCAGGCCATGGGCATGACCTACGGCCAGACCATGCGCCTGATCATCCTGCCCCAGGCGTTCCGCAAGATGACCCCGTTGCTGCTGCAACAGTCGATCATCCTGTTCCAGGACACCTCGCTGGTCTACACCGTGGGCCTGGTGGATTTCCTCAATTCCGCCCGCTCCAACGGCGACATCATCGGCCGCTCCAATGAGTTCCTGATCTTCGCCGGTGTCGTCTACTTCATCATCAGCTTTTCCGCCTCGCTGCTGGTCAAGCGTCTGCAAAAAAGGTTTGCCGTATGATCTCTATCAAGAACATCAACAAGTGGTATGGCGACTTCCAGGTGCTGACCGATTGCAGCACCGAGGTTAAAAAAGGCGAAGTGATCGTGGTGTGCGGGCCGTCCGGCTCGGGCAAATCCACCCTGATCAAGTGCGTCAACGCCCTGGAGCCGTTCCAGAAAGGCGACGTGGTCGTCGACGGCACCTCCATCGCCGACCCGAAGACCAACCTGCCGAAACTGCGCTCGCGCGTCGGCATGGTGTTCCAGCACTTCGAGCTGTTTCCGCACCTGACCATCACCGAAAACCTGACCATCGCGCAGATCAAGGTGCTGGGCCGCAGCAAGGAAGAAGCCACCCAGAAGGGCCTGCAACTGCTGGAGCGCGTCGGCCTGTCGGCTCACGCCCACAAGCACCCGGGCCAGCTTTCCGGCGGCCAGCAGCAGCGTGTGGCGATTGCCCGTGCGCTGGCGATGGACCCGATCGTCATGCTGTTCGACGAACCGACCTCGGCCCTCGACCCGGAAATGGTCAACGAAGTACTCGACGTGATGGTGCAACTGGCCCAGGAAGGCATGACCATGATGTGCGTGACCCACGAAATGGGTTTCGCCCGCAAGGTAGCCGACCGGGTGATCTTCATGGACGCCGGCAAGATCATCGAAGACTGCCCGAAAGAGGAATTCTTCGGCGACATCAGCGCCCGCTCCGAGCGTGCGCAGCACTTCCTTGAGAAAATCCTGCAGCACTAAAAAGCCGCAGCTCACTGCTCTTCTGTAGGAGCGAGCTTGCTCGCGAAAGACGTCAACGATAACGCGATCATCCTGGATGAGCGCGGTGCCCTTGCGTTTTTCGCGAGCAAGCTCGCTCCTACAGTTGGCAAGTGAGCGATAGCTGACCCAAGGCATCTGTGATGAAATGCGACCCCAACCTCTTTCGCGCCGCGCCGCCATCACTTGCCGTGAAGCCTCGTCTGATTCGCCAGTTGTTCCTGCCGCCACTGATTATCGCCCTGATGATCGGACTGGGTTACGTCGGCTTCTGGATCAGTGAGTTCTATGGGATCCGCACCCTCAGCGATACCGGCGAACGCCAGCTGGAATTGCACGCTCGCACCGTCGAGAGCGAGCTCAGCAAATACACCTACCTGCCCAGTCTCCTGGAGCTGGAATCCAGCGTCTCCAAGCTGTTGGCCGACCCGAATCAAGAAACCCGCAAAACCGTCAACGACTACCTCGAAGGCCTGAACCGGCGCAGTCGCAGCCGGGCGATTTACGTGATGGACACCACCGGCCGCGTGCTGGCAACCAGTAACTGGCGCGACGCCGACAGTTACCAAGGTGAAGACCTGTCATTCCGTGCCTATTTCCAGAATGCCGTGCGCGGCCAACCCGGCCGGTTCTACGGTATCGGCAGCACCAACGGCGAACCCGGCTATTACCTGGCCCATGGCCTGGAAGAACACGGCAAGATCATCGGCGTTGCCGTGGTCAAGGTACGCCTGGAGGCGCTCGAAGAGCGCTGGCAGCGGGCGCGCCTGGAGGCCTTCGTCAGTGACGAGAACGGCATCATCATTCTCTCCAGCGACCCGGCCCGTCGCCTCAAGTCCGTGCGACCACTGAGCGATGACACCAAGGACCGCCTCGCCCACAGCCTGCAATATTACTGGGCGACGCTCAACGAGCTGGAACCACTGGCCCGCGAGCGTCTCGATGAAGGCACCGAGAAATTGACCTTCCCGGCCAACAGCGAAGTGGTGGCAGACGAGCATGAGGTCAGCTACCTGGCGCAGACCCGTCCACTGAACGACACCCCCTGGAATTTCACCCTGCTCACCCCGCTGAACGATCTGCGCCGGGCCGCCATCAACCAGGGAATCCTGGTGGCAGTGGCCTTTGCACTGGTGGCATTCCTGCTGATTGCCTGGAACGAGCGCCGCAAGGTGATCGCCACCCGCCTCGCCGCCCGGGAAGCCCTGCAGGAAGCCAATAACCAGCTGGAGCGACGGATTGCCGAACGCACCACCGACCTGCGGGCCAGCAACGAGCGGCTCAAGAGCCAGATTCGCGAGCGGCGCCAGGCCGAGGAAACCCTGCGCCGCGCCCAGGACGAACTGGTGCAGGCCGGCAAACTCGCGGCCATCGGCCAGATGTCCACCAGCATCGCCCACGAATTGAACCAGCCACTGGCCGCCTTGCGCACCCTGTCGGGTAACACCGTGCGTTTCCTTGAGCGTGGGGCGCTGGACACCGCCAGTGCCAACCTCAAGACCATCAACGAACTGATCGACCGCATGGGCCGCATCACCGCCAGCCTGCGCTCCTTTGCCCGGCGCGGTGATGATCAGGGCGAAGCCAACCTGGGCAAGGCGGTGGACGCTACGTTCCAGATCCTCGGCAGTCGCCTGGAAACCTTGCCACTGACGGTGCACCGCCACTTCACCAGCGCGCAATTGCAGATCGACCAGACGCGCCTGGAGCAGATCCTGGTCAACCTGATCGGCAACGCCCTGGACGCCATGCAGGCGCAACCGGCCCCCGAGCTGTGGCTGGAAGGCGACATCGTCGACGGCAAATACCGCCTGCAGGTGCGCGATAACGGCCACGGTATTGATCCCGAAGCCCGCAAGCATTTGTTCGAACCGTTCTTTACCACCAAACCCGGCGAACAAGGCCTGGGCCTGGGCCTGACGCTGTCGGCCAGTCTCGCGGCCGCCACCGGCGGCAACCTTGCCGTCGAGCACCCGGCCAGCGGTGGTACTGCCTTTGTCCTGAGTTTGCCGCTGGCGAGCCCTCAACAAGTCGAGTCGAAATGAACGCAGAAAAAAATACCGACCTGACAGTCCTGATCGTCGAAGACGACCCCCATGTACTGCTCGGCTGCCAGCAAGCCCTGGCCCTGGAAGACATTCCCAGCGTGGGCGTGGCCAGTGCCGAAGAAGCCCTGACCCGTGTCGGCGAAAACTTCGCCGGCATCGTCATCAGCGATATTCGCCTGCCGGGCATTGACGGCCTGGAGCTGCTGACTCGCCTCAAAGCCTTGGATAAAAGCCTGCCGGTGGTACTGATCACCGGCCATGGCGATATTTCCATGGCCGTGGGCGCGATGCGCAACGGCGCCTATGACTTCATGGAAAAACCCTTCTCACCCGAGCGTCTGGTGGACGTTGCCCGTCGCGCCCTGGAGCAACGCGGGCTGGCCCGGGAAGTCTGGTCGCTGCGTCGGCAACTGGCCGAGCGCGACTCCCTCGAAGGCCGAATCATCGGCCGCTCCCCGGCCATGCAAAACCTGCGGGAGTTGATCGCCAACGTCGCCGACACTTCGGCCAACGTGCTGATCGAAGGCGAGACCGGCACCGGCAAGGAACTGGTCGCCCGTTGCCTGCATGATTTCAGCCGGCGTCATTCCCACCAGTTCGTTGCCTTGAACTGCGGTGGCCTGCCGGAGAACCTGTTCGAAAGCGAAATCTTCGGCCACGAAGCCAACGCGTTTACCGGCGCGGGCAAGCGCCGCATCGGCAAGATCGAACACGCCCACGAGGGCACGCTGTTCCTCGATGAAGTGGAAAGCATGCCGATGAACCTGCAGATCAAACTGCTGCGGGTATTGCAGGAACGCACCCTGGAACGCCTGGGCTCGAACCAGAGCGTGGCCGTGGATTGCCGTGTGATCGCCGCCACCAAGTCCGACCTCGACGACCTGAGCCGCGCCAACCAGTTTCGCAGCGACCTGTACTACCGCCTCAACGTGGTAACCCTGGAACTGCCGCCCTTGCGGGAACGCCGGGAAGACATCCTGCAATTGTTCGAACACTTCCTGCAGCAGTCGTCGTTGCGTTTCGACCGCACCGCGCCGGACCTCGACAACCAGACCCTGTCCAGCCTGATGAGCCATGACTGGCCGGGCAACGTGCGTGAACTGCGCAACGTCGCCGAGCGGTTTGCCCTGGGTTTGCCGGCCTTTAAAAAGAGCGGCGCCAGCAGCGGCAACCACGGTCTGGCCTTCACCGAGGCAGTGGAAGCCTTCGAGCGCAACCTGCTCAATGACGCGTTGCAGCGCAGCGGTGGCAATCTGACCCAGGCCAGCCAGGAACTGGGGATGGCCAAGACCACGCTGTTCGACAAGGTCAAGAAATACGGGCTGAGCCACTAGGAGCGCATTGTGGATTTATTGCTGAAGGCGGCATTGGGCGCGGGGGTGGTGTTGATTCTGGCGGCGCTGGCCAAGACCAAGAACTACTACATCGCCGGGTTGGTGCCGCTGTTTCCCACGTTCGCGTTGATTGCGCATTACATCGTCGGCAAGGGTCGCTCGGTGGAGGATCTGAAGACCACCATCGTGTTCGGGATGTGGTCGATTATTCCGTACTTTGTGTACCTGGCGACGTTGTATGTGATGGTCGACCGGATGCGCCTGGAAGCTTCGCTGGCGGTGGCGGCGGTGGCGTGGTTGATGGCGGCTACGGTGTTAGTGAGTGTGTGGGTCAGAATTCACGCCTGACACACCTCAGTCGAAAATGTGGGAGCGGGCTTGCTCGCGAAGACGGCGTGCCAGTCAATATATGTGCTGACTGAACCACCGCTTTCGCGAGCAAGCCCGCTCCCACATTTGATCGGTGTTGCCTTGAAGATTGTGTCACCACTCTCAGCGAACAATCTTGTCCACCTGAATCCCCAGCTTCTTCAACCGATACCAAAAACTGCGCTCGGAAATCCCGATCTTCTGCGCCGCCGCAGCCTGCACCCCGTTGCTCTCCTGCAACGCCGCCATGATGTAAGCCTTCTCCACCTCCGCCAGCGCCGCATCCAGGTCGTGCGGCACACCCGACCCGTTGCTGAGGATCGCACCCACCCCGTCTTCAGCTGGCTTCGAAGCAAACAGATACGCCGGCAAATCAATGTCCTCGATCACCGGCGTCGCCGCAACGATGGTTGCCCGCTCCACACAGTTCTGCAGCTCGCGAATATTGCCCGGCCAGGAATACGCCGCCATGGCCTGCAATGCCTCAGGGCTGAAACCGGTGATGCGTTTACCCGCCGTAGCACTCAAGGTCTGGGCAAAGTGCCGAGCCAGCGGCGCGATGTCTTCCACTCGCTCACGCAGGGCCGGCAGCGGAATCGGGAACACATTGAGGCGGTAGTAAAGGTCTTCACGAAACTCTTTGTTCGCCACCGCATCCAGCAAATTTTTGTTGGTGGCGGCGATCACCCGCACGTCCACCTTGCGCTCCCGCGGGTCGCCCACCGGCTCGATCACCCGCTCCTGCAAGGCCCGCAGGATTTTCGCCTGCAGCGCCAACGGCATGTCACCCACTTCATCCAGAAACAGTGTGCCCTTGTCCGCCTGCTGGAAGCGCCCGACCCGGTCCGCCACGGCGCCGGTGAAGGCACCCTTACGGTGGCCGAACATCTCGCTTTCCAGCAAGCCTTCGGGAATCGCCGCGCAATTGACCGCCACAAACGGCTTGTCGGCACGATTGCCGTGTTTGTGGATGGCACGGGCGACCATCTCTTTGCCGGTGCCGCTTTCGCCGGTCAGCAGCACCGTAGCGTTGCTGTCGCGCACCGAGTCCACGGCATGCAGCACGCGGCGAAACGCCGGGCTGTCGCCCACCAGGCTGTCGAACTGCGCCTGCTCATCCAGCTCGGCACGCATGCGTGCGTTGTCGCGCATGATGTCGCGAAACTGCAGGGCCTTGGCCACGGTGATGTCCAGCTCGTCGATGTCGAACGGCTTGGCGATGTAGTCGTAGGCGCCGTTGCGCATCGACTGCACCGCGTTTTTCACGGTGCTGTAGGCGGTCATCACGATCACCGGCAGGTGGGGGTAACGCACCTTGATTTCCGCCAGCAGCGCCGGCCCGTCCATGCCGGGCATGCGCCAGTCGCTGATCACCAGGTCGATGTCTTCCTGCTCCAGCACCTTGAGCGCGTGCAGGCCGTTGCCGGCGGTAAACACCTGGATCCCGCTCTGGCTCAAGGCCGACGAGAGCAAGTCACAGAGCTTGGGTTCGTCATCGACTACCAATACGTTATGCGTCATCACCATCCTCATCATCGCCGTCGTCTGCACCCTGAGCCGGAATGTACAGGCTGAAGGTGGCACCGGCATCTTTCTCGCTGACACATTCGATGCTGCCGTCATGACTTTCCATGATCGAGAAGACTTTGGCCAGACCCAAGCCGGTGCCCGAGGCCTTGGTGGTGACGAATGGCGTGAAGATCCGCTCGATCATGTCCGACGGAATGCCCTCGCCGGTATCGGCGATGCTGATCACCGTGTTGCCACTCACACTGCGGATGCCCAAGGTCAGGCGGCCGCCTTCGGGCATGGCATCGATGGCGTTGAGAATCAGGTTGAGGCACGCCTGCTTGAGCTGCTTGGCATCGGCGTAAATCGTCGCGCCGGGGGCCTGGTCATCGATATGGGCGTCGATGTTATGGGTCGACAACTCTGGCCCGCAAAAGCCGAGGATTTCCTCCACCACCGGCCGTGCCGCTTGCACCGTGCGCAACGGCGCGCTGGGTTTGGCGAAGTCGAGGAATTCGGTAATCAGGTCGTTGATCCGGCTGACCTCACTGATCACGTATTCGAGGTGGCGCTTGTCGGTTTCCGGCAAATCGGCGCGGCGGTGCAGCAACTGGGTGGCGGTCTTGATAATGCCCAGCGGGTTGCGAATTTCGTGGGCCAGGCCCATGGCCACTTCACCCAGGGCATGCAAACGGTCACGGCGGCGCAGCTGCGCTTCCAGGTGATGCAACTCACCGAGGCGCTCGGTCATGTGGTTGAAGGTGCTGCTCAGTTGCGCCAGTTCGTCGCCGCCGCTGACTGCCACACGGTGCTGATAGTTGCCCGAGATCACCGCACTGACGCCTTCGGACAGATCCCGCAACGGCCGAGTCAGGCGCTGGGACACCAACATGCCGGCACCGAGGGACAACGCCGAGCTGAGCAGGAAGATCAACACGAACAGATTGCTCTGGTTCACCAGGCCCACCAGGCTGGTATGCCGCAGCAAGCCACTGAAGATCACCCCTTGCAGCTCGCCGGCATCATTGAAGATCGGCCAGTACAAACCGCTGTAGTTACTGGTGAACTGTTCGCTGGGCTGTTTGGTACTGCGCAATGCGGCTTCGATTTTCGACGGGATTTTGGTGGGATGGTCGACGAAGCGCTGGGTGGAGAAAATCTCCGAGAAGCCGTTAGGGTTGGCCAGGTACAGGCGCAGGTCGAGGGAATGCACATCGGCCACGCTGGTCAGAAAACTGCTGTCCAGGTACGTGGCCACCAGCAGCTGATAGTCGACACCGTCCTCGCTGGTCTCAAAGGTGGACACCACCACGCCGGTGGTCACACCCGCCACCTGGACTGTCTGCAACACCGCATTACTCGCCAGGTTGATTTGCTTGACGATGTCGTCGGCGGCGGTGGTGAACACGATCTTGTGGTCACTGCTGCGGATCAACGCGACTACGTCGATGTCGGTGGCGGCGGCAATGTCGGCGGTCAGCTTGTCGTGCTTGGCGGCCTGGCGCGACGACGGCGGCTTGGTGTAGCGCAGGAACAGTTGGGCGACCCGGGCGTTGTCGTGGAGGATGTCGCCGATCTCGTCCTTGACGATCTTGGTCGACTCCTGCAGCCAGATACGCACGTTGCTGTCGAAAATCTGCGACAACGTCGTCGCGGCAAGCTCCGCCGCGATCATCGTCGGAATCACGGTGACCAGCCAGAACGCCAACACCAGCTTGCGCTGGACGCTCCAACGCGAAATGGCAAAGGGGCGGGCTTTTGGGCGGGTCTTGTTGATCATCAGGTTTCGCTTATCGCAGCAGCCATGGCAGGGTCGGATCGATCCGGTCGGAGAAACACTTTTGCTACAAACAGCGCACGGTTGACCAGCCAGTTACGGTGGCGGAAAAACATGCTGTTGCCCTGGAACTCGCAGCCCAGCAGCAGCTTGCTGGCATAGCCGGCCTGACCGCATTCATATAACGCAATATTGTTGCGAATGCAGTACTCGACATTGGTTAGCCAACTGCGCACAGCCAGGTTGTATTCGCGGCTGTAATCACTGTCTTCGCCGAAAAACTTGTCAATCAGGCGATCCTGGTTGAGCAGGATCAGGTTGAACGCTACCAGTTGCTCGTCCACCCAATAAAGCACACAGACCGCACGTTCTTGCAGCTGTTCAAGGATACCGGTGAAATAGCCTGCCGGCAGTCGCTCGAACTGCAGGTCGGAGCGTTCCAGGGTGGCCTCATACAACGCCATGATACGCGGCAGTACGTCGTCGATATTACGTCGCCACTCAACGCGAGGGCTTGGCGCACGCAGTTTGCGGCGCAAGTCCTTGCGGGTGGCTTTGTCCAGGGAACCCAGGTAGGCGTCCACTGAACCAAAAGGGATCGGCAATAAAGCCGTTGGCAGGCTGGGCATGCTCTGGAAGCCCGCGCCAAGGCAACTGTTTGACCAGGCTTCATCCTTGGTCGGTGCGTCCTTGACCGCCACCAGCCCAACACCCAATGTATCGGCATCCTGGCGCGCGGCAGCGAGCAATTGCGCAAGCAACGCCTCGCGCCCTGATTCGGGAACGTGGCTGGCGATACCCGCATTGCACTGTTCTGCCACCGGCGAACCGATGGCATACAGGCCCAACTTCAAAACACCCGGCCACAGTCGCTCCAGGCGCTCGGTAAAGCGCTTACCTACGCCCGACACTGTCGTGTCGAGGCGATAACGCGTGATGAACGCCGGCGCGACCGCTACCAACGTTGCATCGTCAAACACCGCAAGATAGCGCCACTGAAAATCATCGATAGCGGCATTTTCCACGGCCACGTAATAGTCCCAATCCTCCAGGGCATCGGGAAAACAGTCGTTCCAGGCACTGCGTTCGATGGCCCGAATGGTCGAAAAGGCTTGGGCGGTAATCACGTCTGATCCTTAGGGTTCAAGCCAACTGTCGATAATCTTCAGGTGCCTCAATGGCATGTGCGTGTTGCCCGATAAACTCGGCACTCAACTCAATCACCCGGCGGTATTGCAGGTCGACGGTGATCATGTGGTAGCAGTTGTCCAGCAGGATCTTGGTCACGGGGCCGCCGAGGTGGCGTTCCACGTAATCGGCGTTCCAGCGGCTGGTGATGTCATCCTCGATGGAATGCAGGACCAACGCCGGGGTCTTGATCGACGGCATGAGCTTCTTCACCACGGCATTCATCCGGTGCAACTCGCGCACGGTGATGCCTTCCATGGTCAAGAGACCCGCCTGGCTGCTCTCCCCTTCCTTCATCTGCCGCTCGACGATAGCCCGCAGGCGCTCGTTCTTGATGCCGTAGGGAGGTTTTTCCTCAAAGCTGCAAATGTGTACGCCAAACGGAATCTTCATCAGCAACGGCGTCAGGAACGCCAGTTTGTTGATGCTCCAGCCGTCGTACTTCAAGGTGGTGGAGTACATCAGCAAGCCGTCGACCTGGCCCGGGAACTGCGACGCCACGTACATCGACATCACCGCGCCCATCGACAGACCGCCGACAAACACCTGCTCGTGGCGCTGTTTCACACCGACGAATGTCTTGCGCACGCCTTCGTACCAGTCCTGCCAGCCAGTGGCTTGCAGGTCGCTGTTGTCCCCGCAGTGCCCGGCCAGGGTCGGCACGTACACCGTGCAGTTCCCGGCCTTGGCCAAACCCTGGGCCACCCGACGGAGTTCCGTCGGGGTGCCCGTCAGGCCGTGGATCAACAGGATCCCGACCGGACCGCTACCGAGAACGAAGCCGGCATCACCTTCACCGAGGTCGATCTCGTGGCTAATCACCGTTTGGTCGCTCGCACAAGCAGTTGCTCGAGCAGCTTCAGGCCCAGGTCGATTTCCGGGTAGCTGATTTCCAGCGATGGAGCCAGGGTGATCACGTTTTTGTAGTAGCCGCCCACGTCGAGGATCAGGCCGAGTTTCTGACCGTCAACCACCATGTCGCCCTTCATGCCTTCCTCGACCATGTAGTCCAGGGTCGCCTTGTCCGGAGTGAAGCCGTCCGGGCCGCAGATTTCGCAGCGCAGGGCCAGGCCCAGGCCATCGACGTCGCCGATGATCGGGAAGCGCTTCTGCAGCTCTTGCAGGCCGGCCAGGAAGTATTTGCCCTTGGCCATGACCATCGCGCCGTAGTCGACTTCGCTGGTCATCTTGAACATTTCCAGGCCTACCGCGGTGCCCAACGGGTTGGACGCGAAGGTGGAGTGGGTGGAGCCTGGCGGGAAGATCTTAGGGTTGATCAACTCTTCCTTGGCCCAGATGCCGCCCAGCGGGTTCAGGCCGTTGGTCAGTGCCTTGCCGAAGACGATCACGTCCGGCTTGACGTCGAAGTGTTCGATCGACCACAGCTTGCCGGTACGCCAGAAGCCCATCTGGATTTCGTCGACGACCATCAGGATGCCGTGCTGGTCGAGGACCTGCTTGAGCTCGCTGTAGAAGTTCATCGGCGGGATCACGTAGCCGCCGGTGCCCTGGATCGGCTCGACGTAGAAGGCCGCGTATTCGCTCTGGCCGACTTTCGGGTCCCACACGCCGTTGTATTCAGTTTCGAACAGACGGGCGAACTGCTGCACGCAGTGGCTGCCGTACTCTTCCTTGGTCATGCCTTTCGGGCCACGGAAGTGGTACGGGAACGGGATGAAGTTGGCGCGCTCGCCGAAGTGGCCGTAGCGACGACGGTAGCGGTAGCTCGAGGTGATCGACGAAGCGCCGAGGGTACGACCGTGGTAGCCGCCTTCGAAGGCGAACATCAGGCTCTTGCCGTTGGTGGCGTTACGCACAACCTTCAGGGAGTCTTCGATGGACTGCGAACCGCCCACGTTGAAGTGCACGCGACCGTCGAGGCCGAATTTCTTCTTGGCGTCGACTGCGATCATTTCCGACAGCTCGATCTTGCCTTTGTGCAGGTACTGGCTGGCGATTTGCGGCAGGGTGTCGATCTGCTGTTTCAGCGCGTTGTTCAGGCGCGGGTTGGCGTAACCGAAGTTAACGGCCGAGTACCACATTTGCAGGTCGAGGTAAGCCTGGTCTTCGGTGTCCCACACGTAGGAGCCTTCGCAACGGCTGAAAATACGTGGCGGGTCGATGTAGTGAACGGTATCGCCGTAGGAGCAGTACTTGGCTTCTTTATCCAGAAGAACCTGGTCTTCTGCGGTAGCGATGCGGATATCAGACATGGTGGAAGAGTTCCTGATTGTCGGAAGAGGTGCTGAAAGCGTTGGCGTTGGCGGCGATGCCCTGAGGCAGCTTGGCCAGCAATGCCGGCAGTTCGGCGAAGGTGTCGAACCGCGCGTAAGGGATGTTGTTGGTTTCGCAGTAGTCGGCCAGGCTGGCCTTGGCGAAGACGAAGTCAGCGGTGGAGGCCACACACATGTCGGACTTGCCGTCGCCGATCACCAGCACGCGCTTGTTGCGCGGCGTGGACTTGCACTTGCAGTTGCCGGAAGCGGCGCGGCAGGCGTCGCTGGAATACGGGAAGTCGATGCGCCAGCTGTTCTGGTCGACCTGGCGCAGGCGGTTGGCGAGGATCGGCAACAAGGTCACGTAGTTGCGCGACAGAATCCGCGCGATGCCTTGCTCAATGCCATCGCTGACCACTTCAATGGAGGCGCCCAGGCCCATGACGTGGTCGACGAAATCCGGGAAGTCCGGGTCGATCTCGACACTGTCGAAATACGCCAGCAACTCGGCCGGGGTCGCCTTGATCAGCGCCAATTGACGGCTCAGGCATTCGCGCGAACCGATGTGCCCATCCAGCCATTCCTGCTCGATGGTTTCCCACTCTGGGCCGGCGAAGCGTTGGAGGACGTTGTCGATGACGTCGGTGGGAGTGATGGTCCCGTCGAAGTCACACACGATATGCCATTGGATCATCTGCATTTACCTATTAAGTAGGAACGCGCTGTTGCGCTTGCAGGGGATAGAGCATGGAGTGTGCCAAGTGCCACCATCCCCCGTTTTCAAAGGGTTTGGCGGGTATCGACGTGTCGTTGTGTCGAAACCGGCTACAATTTTTGTAGCTTGCTACAACCTAGATGAGTGCTTGCCTAAGGCAGGGCGTTTGCGCGTTCATGCGCGCATGTTCACAAAAGGATATGGCTTCATGTTCAGGGTTACTTTTGCTGTATTTGCCGGTTTATTTGGACTGTGGGGTGTTTCGAGCGCCGCGCTGGCGGACGGGATTACCGGTGAAGCGGGCGTGGGCGTCAGCTATCAACCCCATGATCCGACGGGCAGCCGCTACGAGACGCAGCCGATTCCTTATTTCGACCTGGATTGGGGAAGTGTCAGCCTGGGTAGCGACGATGGGCTGACCTGGAGCGCCCTCAATACCCATGGCTTTACTGCCGGGCCTTATATCAACTACTTGCCGGGGCGGACGGCGAACGGTTCGTTGCGGGGTTTGCGGGACGTCCCGGATATGGCGGAGGTCGGGGGGTTCATTCAGTACGCTCCGGCCGAGTTCTGGCGGGTGTATGCACAGGTGGGTCAGGCCGTGGGCGGTGGGCATGATCAAAGTGGCGTGGTGGGTAAGCTCGGCGGCGAGTTGGGGTATCCGTTGGGTGGCGGGATTATTGGCAGCACGGGCTTGATGGCGCATTTCGCCGATGCTCGGCAGGCACAGACGTTTTTTGGGGTGGATGCCAATGAGGCTGCGGCTTCGGGGTTTCGGCCGTATAACGCCAGTGCCGGGTTTCAGAACCTGACGTTGACCCAGAGTTTTGAGTTTCCCCTGGATGCGAAGTGGTCGCTGTTGACCAGTGCCAGCTGGATTCACTTGGTGGGGTCGGCGGCCAATAGCAGTATCGTCAAGGAGACCGGGGATGTGAATCAGGGGCAGGTGCAGGGGGCTATCAGCTACAAGTTTGATTGAGCTGGGGGGGGGCATATCCGTTGCTGCGGTAACGGCCTCTTATGGTTCCGCTCTTACAGCGGCTCACTTTTGAAAAGCGCAAAAGTAAGCAAAACGCTCTTGCCCCACCACTCGGCACCTCGCCTAGGCTCGGTGTGCCCACTCCGGCCTTGAACCGTGGGCCGCCGTCATGGGCCATCCTTGGCCCAGGACGGCTAACCCGGCGTCCTGCCGGGTTACCCACGCTCCAAAGCCTGCGTTCGGCCAGCGTGGTTTAACGGGGCGCCTAAGATCAAGATCAAGATCAACAGCAAGAGCACAGCGGCCTACCGGCCGGCTTGAGTGTTGAAGAGCCAAATCAAAATCTAAAGCGGTCACGGTCCAAATGTGGGAGCGGGCTTGCTCGCGAAGGTCGTTAACGATGAC